>JAPPAB010000120.1 GCA_026705765.1 Gemmatimonadota bacterium | reverse complement strand
CGGCTGGACATGTGGACTATCGGGCAAATGGCACCTGGGCAATAGCACCTTGCCTCAGCACGGCTTCTCGCACTGGTTTGCCCACGAAAAAGGCGGTGGTCCCTACAACGACGCCACATTGGTACGCAACGGCGAACTCGTCACCGTACCGGGTTATGTGACCACCGCCATCACAGACGACGCCCTCGCATTCATCGACAACAATGACGACCATCCCTTTTATCTCAGCGTTCACTACACAGCACCCCACAGCCCATGGACTGGACATCCCCAGGATATTGTCGATTCCTACGACGACTGTCCATTCGAATCCTGCCCACAAGAAGATCCACACCCTTGGGCGGGTGGCTTGAGCAATAATTTGGGCAACCGCGAAAGTCTCAAAGGCTACTTTGCCGCTGTCACCGCAATGGATTATGATGTGGGACGCATTCTCGATAAAATTGAAGCCAAAGGGATTCGCGAAAACACCCTTGTTGTCTTCACCTCTGACAATGGCTTTTCCTGCGGCCATCACGGCTTTTGGGGCAAAGGCAATGGCACGCGCCCCTTAAACATGTATGAAAACTCCATCAAAGTGCCCTTCTTAGCTAGCCATCCCGGCGTCATTCCCGAAGGCAGCGTGCAACCCGCAATGGCTTCGGGATACGATTTTATGCCCACCCTCCTCGACTATCTCAACTTGCCCTTACCAGAAGACCGCAACTATCCCGGCCGATCCTTCCTCACCGCACTTAAAGGCGAAGAAGACCCCGGACGCGACAATGTCGTTATATACGACGAATACGGCACGACGCGCATGATTCGCACAGCAGAATGGAAATACGTACACCGCTATCCCGATGGTCCCAACGAACTCTACGACCTGCAAAACGATCCCGACGAGCGCGACAACCTCGTTGCCGACAATGCACAGGCCAACCGCATCAAAACGATGAAAACACAGATGGAAACGTGGTTTGCAACCTACAGCGTCCCCGACAAAGACGGACGCGATTACAATGTCACAGGTAGCGGACAACTCCGCCCTGTCGGACAAAAATGGGAAGACGACCACAAACCCTTTGCATAAAGAGCAGTCAGTTTTCTGTCAAAGGAGGTACTGGTGAAAACGGGTGTGTGCAGTTACTGTTTCAATTCGATGCTGACCGAGGGTAAGATCTCTTTGATGGAGGCAATCGAGTTCGTAGGAAAGGAGACGGAGGCCGACTGCTTCGAGCCCTACTCCCCATACTGGCGTCCTGATCGAGACGTGCAAGAACAGGCGCACGAGGCCCGAAAACTGATGGACCGGGTGGGCCTACAGGCCTCATGCCATGCTCTGGCGACCGATTTCGCCGTCTATGACGAAGGCGAAAATCGCGCCTGCCTGGACTGGTGTGAGAAGATGCTCCAGGTTGCCGTGATCCTCGGAGCCGATACGGTCAGAGTCGATCCCCGCACCGCCCCTCCTCCCGGCAGATCCCGCGACGATATCGATCCCGAAGACGCCCTCGCCCGCGTTGCCCAAAGCATGCAGACCGTCGCCGACATCGCTATCGAAAAAGGCTTGAAAGTCGGCGTTGAGAACCACGGAGTGCTACTCGGACGCACGTCACAGACAGCGCGCATCGTCGAGCGGGTCAATCGCCCCAACTTCGGCGTGAACCTCGACTTCACCAATTTCCGCACGGTCTTCGGAGAAGATCACGTTGAGGCGACCCGGCTTCTCGCCAGACATGTCGTCCACATTCACGCCAAGGACTTCCACATTCGGCAGGATCCCCAACCTGGGGAGAAGTGGCGCGAAATCCCCTCGGGCGAATACGTCAAGCGCGCGGTCGGCGGCGAGGGGAACTCGGGTTGGGCCGAGATCTTTCGCATCCTCAAAGATGTGGGCTACAAGGGCACTATCTCCCTCGAGGTCTCAGATCCAGCGGACATCCGGGGCAGTGTCGCTAAAGGAGCGGCCAATTTGAAGCGTATCATCTCGGAGGTGGAGCAGAGGTACATGTAAGAGAGGCATCCCTGCTTTGACTGTTCCATTCTGTGCTTATCTTTAACTCACTGCATAACCAGAAGAATGTTCAAAAGCTATCTAAAAACAGCTTTTGTCTCTACTCTCGCGAGAATTTGTCCTCTACATCGCCCTATCAAGCCTCATAGCGTTTCCAATCGCCTATTACGCGATAAATCAATGGTTGCAAACATTCCCCTACCGCATTGAGTTGGGTTTGGTTACATTTCTACTCGGTAGTCTTGTTATGTTTATAGTGGTTGTTACAACGGTTGCCACCCAGGTCCTCAAAGCAATACGTGCAAACCCGGTCGAAGCCTTGCGATATGAATAGGGGATCTATGAATTGGCCGATATGGTGGGATTGGGAACTGGAAATAACACCGCATGTTGAAACGCGAATGGAAGAAAGAAATTTCACTGAAATCGACCTGAGAACCATGCTGGATCGAGCTGATACTTTTGAACCAGATGAAATTGAAGGACGGTATATGATTCAAACGCGACATCGTCGAGACGGTTGGATAATTATTGTTGAACCAGATGAAGACGATCACTTATTGGTGGTTATAACCGCTTTTCGCATATAAGGTACCCGATGAAAACTCGATATTTGGAAGTGACATTTCGCAAGGGTAAACCGCTTGCAGCCTATTTGTATTTGCCGAGAGAACCCGGTGCTAAGAGTGCCAGAACAGAACTTATGGGGTCTGGCTTACTGGTGGATTATCAGGCCGATGGTCGTCCGATTGGCTTAGAAATCACAGCACCTGATAAAGTCACATTGGATCAGATCAACAGTATTCTCAAGCGGTTGAATTTACCCTTACTGGACCCCCAGGAATTGGCCCCCTTACAAGCGGCATAAGACATTGGAGGACGGATATGAATGACAAATTAGCTCTCTATGGCGGGGAAAAAACGCGTACAGCCCCTTTCCCTTCGCGCGCGCCATTTGGAAAAAAAGAAGAAGAATTGTTATTGGACGCCGTGCGCAGTCAAAATTTATTTGGCAAAAGCGGCACCTATGTCAAAGATTTTGAAAAACAATTTGCCGAATTTTACGGAATGGAACATGCACAAAGTTCAACGAGTGGCACGGCGGCCATTCATCTGGCAGTGGGCGTTGTCGATCCCGAACCGGGGGACGAAATCATCACCGCCCCCATCACCGATCCGGGCAGCGTGATGCCCATCTTGATTCAAAATGCCGTACCCGTATTTGCCGACGTCGATCCCCTGACAATGAACATGACACCCGAATCAATTGAAGCAAATATTACAGACCGAACGCGCGCAATCATCCTCGTACACTTGTTTGGACGCCCTTGCAATGTCGAAGAAGTGGTAAAAATTGCAGAAAAATACCACATTACACTAATTGAAGATTGCAGCCAATGTCACGCCACCAAATACAAAGGTCGCTATGTGGGAACTTTTGGGCACATGGGTTGTTTTAGTTTGCAACAGTCAAAACACATGACCACGGGCGATGGCGGGATGACGGTCACGCATGACCGAGAAACCTATATTCGACTCAAGCTATTTTCCGATAAAGGATGGGATTATCAATATATGGCCGATCGCGACCACGCTTTTGTCGCACCCAACTATCGCATGACCGAAATGCAGGGCGCGGTTGGCCTCGCGCAGTTGGAAAAAGTGCGCGGCGTGGTCGAAAGACGCCACGAATTGGGCGCGTTGCTTTGTGAACTCATTGCCGATGCCCCGGGCATAACACCCGTTCCACCCGAGGGAGACCGCGAGGTTTCGTGGTGGAATTTTATTTTTCACGTCACGGGTCACGACCCCGATGAATTTTGCAAAGCCGTGCGTGCCGAAGGCGTGTCTATGGGGGCGCATTATATCAAAGACCCGATATTTATGCGCGGAAATTATCTGACCGAAAAACGCACTTATGGAAACAGCGGATTCCCCTTTCACCACGGCGTAACAAGCCGCGAATATAACTACGGTCCAGAACTCGTTCCAGGCGCAGTACAGGCATTGAGTACAGTCGTCGTATGGGGCTTGCACGAACACCTCGACGAAAACGACATCCGAGACACCGCCGCTGCAATCAACAAAGTCGCAAACGGCCTGAGCAAATAGACGAGAAAAGGAATCCAAATGCACCAGTCTCGTACACGGTGGTATCACATCAAAGGCATTTTTGCAAGTGTACTCTGTATTTTAGCTCTCTCTGCTTGTGGAAACACACCGCCAGACATCACGGGCCCCACACCGGGCGAACCCGGGTCAGAGGCAATACCGGGAGGGCCTGGGCGGATCGCATATTTGAGACAAAATCTGCAGACGGGCAGTTTTCATCTTCATATCGTAGATCCCGACGGGAAAAACCCCACCAATCTCAATCCCATAGACGATCTGGCTGAATATTCCGGACAATCGTGGTCGTCCGACGGCACACAACTCGCCTTTGCCTCGAACCGCAGTGGCAATGCCAATTTCAACATTTTTGTCATGAACACAGACGGCAGCAATATCCGCAGCGTGGTTGAAGATTCGGGAGGCGATTTTGCATCTTCCTGGTCGCCCGATGGGCAGAAAATTCTCTTTCAAGCATGGCGTAGCGATGAGACAACTTGGGATATTTATGTGGTCAACATCAACGGCTCTGACGAAAAGGTACTGATCAATACAGATATGGAAGAACAACTGCCCGTCTGGTCGCCCGATGGCACCAAATTTGCCTATCAAGCTGGGCACCGCGGTCGGGGAACCGATATCTATGTCGCCAATGCCGATGGTACAGGCGCAATGCGTTTGACAGACGGCAATGGCACCTTGCACTCTGCACCTGCCTGGTCGCCCGATGGAACGCAGATTGCGTTCGAATCCAATCGCCATCAACCCCCACCAACAGAAACGAGAACGCCCCTGGCACAGTACGAGATTTACGTAATGAATCCGGACGGTTCAAATATGCGCCGTCTCACATCTTCCCAACCCCTCGAAGCATTGCGCAATCCAACCTGGTCGCCGGATGGGAAGCAAATAGCATTTGCATTTCACACCTATGCAACAAATCTCATCTCGGGATTTTCGACCCTTAAGGTCATGAATATAGATGGATCTAATATGTACTCCATTCCCGATCTCCCCCTTGGCGCACGCTTTCCGCGCTGGTCGCCCGTACCGTAAACACACATCCATCCCGTTGATTCTCCAAAGTCTCGGATTTTATCTGAGGCTTTTTTGTTTGACTTCACCGCTTTTGTCCAATTAATTGTTCGCAGCGGGTATATGGCATTGCGAACCACTTGTCAGGAGATGCGTATGAGACGGCCAACAGATGCTGAACGACAGGAGTGGGAAGACAACGGCGTGTTGTTTTTAGAAAATGCAATGGTAGGCGAGGACCTCGCGCGGTTACAGACGACATTTGACCGATGTGCTGCCGAGGCCAGACGCGAATGGTTGGAGGGAATTGCGAAAGGCACGCGTCCCGCCGCCCATTTTGATATTCCAAAGCCATTGGAAATGGACGACGTATTTATCGACCTGATTGATTATCCGGGCTGGTACGGGTTTTTGATGGATTTCGCCGATGAAGACCTGATCTTGCTCGCACCGCAAGTTCGAACCCTGCCGGTCTCACCCATCAGTTATGTGGGCTGGCATCCAGATGTCCCGCATACAACACCACTCCACATGAAGGTACAGATTTATATTGAAGATGTTCCGGCCAATGGCGGAGCATTTGGATATGTACCGGGCAGCCACAAACCCGACGTCGGGTCTTGTCCCGTGGTCCGTCCGCTGGATTCAATGCCGGGGCACAAAGTGTATCCGGGCAAAGCGGGCGATGCGGTATTATTCAATTCTTATGGATGGCATACATCGATGGTCAACCGCACGTTAAAACCGCGCAAGTCGATTATTCTCATCTATGAAAAGTGGAGTAAGGACCGCATATCGACCAAACATTTTGCAGCCATTGCAGATAAATGTACAACGCCAGACCGCAGGCGGTTGTTCAGCCTGGATGAGAGATGAGTATGCCAATTATTGACTCGCACCTGCATGTATTTGAAAAGCTGTCAGATGAATTTCCCCGCGAGGTGGATGATCAGTGTCCCGCAGACAGGGCAGAGACAGCAGAAAAGTTGCTGGAGGTCATGGCAACCAATGGGGTCGATCAGGCAGTGCTGACGCAGATTGGCGGTGCACAATTGGCACACCATCGATACTTACAGCATTGTCTAAAGACCTACCCCAATCGCTTCCAGGGAATTGGATTGATCCCCCGGGATATTTGGAACACACCCGAAGATCACATGGATCGGCTCGCTGAGAACGGCGATATTATCGGATTCAGAATTAACGAAATTGGTGGACCAACCGATCCCCTATCCCAAATGGATGTACGAACATTCACTTCGTATCGCATCTGGAAACACGCGGCTAAAAAAAACTATGTGATGTGGCTCTATATTCGGGCAAAAGACGCGCATCAAGTCGCCTTTATGATTCAGGCATTTCCCGAAATTCGCGCCGTATTTAACCACCTGATGATCTGCCCGGGCGAGGGTATGTTTTCGTGGGATAACGAAGGGCGTCCGCACATCAATACCCCCATACCACCGATGACGCGCTACTCAATGCTGGGCTTGCACGAATACCCCAATATCTGCGTACATCTATCGGGACAATATGCATTTAGCAAAGAAGCCTGGCCCTATCGCGACCTGGAGAGCTGGCACAAAACATTGCTTTCCAAATTCGGTGCAGACAAATTGATGTGGGCGACGGATTTTCCCTGGATTTTGGAAGATCCGGGATATGATAAGCTGGTACAGGTAATCGATGAATTACTACCGGATTTGAACCCACAGCAAAAAGCAGAGATTATGGGGGGAACGGCAAAACGGGTTTTGGGCTTTCCCGACCTGGCGGATTGACCCTTTTGAAATTGACCTTGTATTGTTCGAGGGCCTCGAGCGCCTCGTTATCGGGATGGGGGTATATATCGCGGGATTTCCCAAAAGACGCAACAGCTTCTACCCTCTTGCCCTGTTTTTGCAGCAGGCTACCCTTCAAGTAGTATAGCCGCGCCAGAGTTTGCTTTTTCAATGCCTCGTATTTGAGGGTCTCCGCCTTATCTAACCATGTCGAGACCTGTTCCCAATGCGAGCTATTCCCGTGCTCTATCAGTGTGCCAGCCATGCCGATGAGGCAGGCATAGCTTTTCTCTGCGAGGCGGAACAATTTCTGCATTGAGTTTAGAAGCCCCGGATCACCAGAAAAATAAATCAAACCCAAATATCGCCCGTATTGAAACAACAATCCGTTTCGTCGCACGCGCTCCCAGCGATCAATGGGTTGCAAATGCATCAGATAGGTGAAATATTCCTCTCCACGCGGATGGCGTTTTATCTCTATTGTACCCGGCTTGCCATCTTTAACCACCTCCATGAGAAAACCATAGATCCGTCCCCGGCGGTTGGGAAAAATGTCGAAATCCATAGGAAAGAAGAGGGCGCGTTCTGTCGAATCAGTAAATTGTTCCAAAATCTCCTTCTTATTTTCTTTCGGTAAAAATGGATCGTAGAGGCGTTTGCCATATACGAGACCTTGAAGATTGTACAGAGCCACATCTGGGCGGCGGTTCTCTATGTATTGATAATAGCCCATCGGCCCGGTTGCATCACCAAATACGAACAGGATCGCGTCCTCTGGCAGAATATCCAATTGCATGTCTGCATAGTGCTCGGCAAAGTCGCTATCGGATCGATCATTGACCCGCCAGTGTTCGTGCACCGACCACGCAACCATCGCCGCGCCTACCAGCACTGCCATACCAATTTTAGGTCCCGGTCCACGGGCAAATTTAGAAGGCAACCGTTCTGTCAACCAATCGAGCATAACCTGCAATCCAACGCCCAGCCACAGGGCTGCTATGCCGTAGCACAACAGAGAATATGGCCGAAAAATCGCGCCCCAGAAAAAGTCAAAATCAAAGCCCAGCAAGGCGACCAGCACAAGGCTATTGCCCAAAAACACGAGCAATCCCGAACCTGCTTTTGCGATCTGCCGCCGCTGGAACAGAACGATCAGACCGAACACAGCGAGTGCAAATCCCGGCAGCGTCAATTGCCACAAAAACTCGTTGCCCAGCCATTGCATGAATCCGAATCGGTCATACCATCCGGCACTGGGGCTGGCATCTATATGGGCATAGCCCTGCCGGCTGAAATAATGCCAGAATTCTTTCAACGTATCGATAGAGCCGTAAAAATTGATCAGAGGATCTTGATGCGACCGCCAGATCATCCAGGCATAGGGCAAAGCTGCACACGGCAGGGAAACCCCTAAAAGTAGTGGTAGTTTCCGATACACAGTGCGCCAAATGGGAAAGACCAATAGCATCAAACCCGGCGTTGAAAGCACCATCAGCGGCCAGTGATTAGTCAGGCTCAATCCATAAGTGATAGCCGCGGCAATCCAGATCCCGGTGCGCTGGGGCTGACGGATGCCGTACAAAAGCAGCGCGTAAAAAGAAAAAAAGAACAGCGCATTGAGCGTATAAACCTCGGTGATAATAGCCTGAGACCAGAAATGCTCAGAAGCGGCAAACAACCATGTAGCAGTCAGAGCTGGAATTGGCGATGCGCCCAACAGACGGACACACACATAGACGCAACCACAGGTGAGTGCGCCCAATACCGCGCTGGACAAATGACCGAGAAAAGCAACACCGCCAAAGGGCAATTGCGTAAACAGATAGACGATAAGGGTATAGAGCGGATAGCCCGGCGGATGTGCCACGCCGAGGTGTGCTCCAGCCATGAGAAACAAGCCGTCATCTTCCAGAACAACAGTGCGCGGCATAGTAAGCACATAAAGCACGAGCGGGCCAATAACCGATGCGGCCAGTGCGATTCCATCGCGCAAAGGATTAAATGTTCCATCCAGGGCATGCACGCGATTCATTGCGTATCGTCCTCCTGCTCTTCCGGGCGTTCGTCTGGCACCTCGCGAAACGTCCAGAGAGAATTGATGAAATAGTTGAACAATGTGGCCGGAGCAATTGCGCACCCCTGCAAAATGACCGCTGGCACCGCTGGAAAAAGAAAGGAAAGCAAGACAAATGTGCCATAACTCAGCATCAGAGTCACCAGGGAAACGAGATTAAACTTCAAACCCCGAACGCGCTTTCTCCCCGTCAGTGCGCGATCGCGGAAGGTCCAGTAGTTATTGAGCAGAAAATTTGAGATAATCGACAGCTCAATTGCAACTGGCGATGCCAGCAACTTATGCACACCGAGATTGAGCAAAAGCTGAAACGAACCGAGATTGACAAATACTCCCGATAAACCCGTGAGGGCAAATTTGATAAATGTTCGAGACATAAATTTCCCGATAAATTGTATTTTCGACTGATCAAAGTAACAACGCACCTTTGAAAAATCAAGCGCGAAACTCCCAAAAATCTTCTCTCGCATTTACCAGAATACACAGACCACTTGATACGATTGGCCCGATAGTGAAACGAATCGCTAAAATTTTGTTCATTTTTATATTATTGTTCACTGCGTTGTATGTTGCGCTATCCATCTGGAGAAAACCGATGCCCGATCATCCTTTTTTAAAAAAAAACGCAGGTGTTGAAGTGATTGCACACCGGGGAGGATGGCGGTTGTGGCCCGAAAATACACTGTACGCTTTTCAACACGCAGTGGATCTCGGCGTAGATATGCTGGAAATGGATATCCGCAGTACAAAAGACGGCCATATCGTGGTCTTTCACGACGAGACCGTGACGCGCACGACCAATGGCAACGCGCGTGTAAATGATTTGACCCTTGCAGAATTGAAACAGTTAGATGCGGGATACAAATGGACAGCGGACATGGGCGCGACTTTTCCCTTTCGCGGAAAAGGAATAGCAGCCCCAACGCTGGCTGAAGTCTTTTCATCTTTTCCGCACATGCGAATGACCATTGAAATCAAACAGAAAGAGCCGGATATTGTCACGGCATTTGGCAACCTGATTCGCCACCATGGCATGCAGCACCGCGTACTGGTCGCGTGTTTTGACACCGGGACATTGAAGCGTTTTCGCAAACAATTTCCCGAAGTAGCTACATCGCCGGGCATGACGGAAGGAATGATTTTCTACGCCCTGTGCTGGTTGCATTTGAGCGCGATTTATCAGCCCAATGTCGAAGTATTGCAATTCCCATTAAAAATGGGACCAATAAATGGCAGCCATCCACGCCTTTTATCTGGAGCGCGCAAAAACAATATACAGGTGCAAATATGGACTGTGGATGACGAATCGAAAATGCGAATGCTGATTGAAAAAGGGGTGAATGGCATCATCACCCGCCGGCCGGATCGCCTGTTAAAAATACTCGGGCGAGAATAGGTCTTTCACAAACGGAATAAATACTATGTCTGAACAAATCAACTTGCTTTTTATCTTAACGGACGATCAGGGCTATTGGGCGATGGGATGTGCGGGCAATGCGGAAATTCGCACACCGAATCTGGATCGATTGGCCTCAACCGGACTGCGCTTTGAGAATTTCTTTTGCGCGTCGCCGGTCTGCTCACCGGCTCGGGCTTCCATTTTAACGGGCCGCATTCCATCGCAACACGGAATACAGGATTTTTTGCGGGCGGGCAATTCAAATATCTACGGCGCAGATGATCGGGCTATCGAATATCTATCGGGACAAACAGCATATACAGATATCCTGTCGGAAAGGGGTTATACGTGCGGTTTAAGTGGCAAATGGCATCTGGGCTATTCGGAAAAACCGCAGAAAAGTTTTGCATTTTGGGATGTTCACGCAAGTGGCGCCGGACCGTATTACAATCCCCCGATGATTCGCGACGGCAAAGCCTATCAAACATCGGATTACGTAAGTGATCTGATTACAGATAATGCACTGGACTTTTTGGAAAATGCAAATCAACCGTTCTGTTTGAACGTCCACTACACAGCGCCACACGCACCCTGGGGGCGCGAACACCATCCGCCAGAGTTATTCGAAGATTATTATCAAAACTGTCCTTTTGAATCAACACCTGACGAACCCATGCATCCACAGCAGTTGTCAAAGACGGGATCATCGGGTTCTTTGGGATTTGCGAAAGAAGAACGCAGAGAAACACTCAGCGGCTATTTTGCCGCAATGACCGCGATGGACGCCAACGTGGGCAGATTACTGGATTGGCTGGAAGCCAATGGACTGCGAGAAAATACACTCATCGCATTTACAAGCGACAATGGAATGAACATGGGGCATCACGGGATTTACGGCAAAGGCAATGGAACATTCCCGCCGAACATGTTCGACACCTCGGTGAAAGTCCCCATGCTCTTCTCCCGTCCAGGTCACATTCCCGAAGGCAAGGTTATTTCCTCACTGCACAGCCATTACGACATCATGCCGACCTTGCTGGACTATCTCAACGTAGAAAATCCCGATTCCGACGCCCTTCCCGGACGCAGCTTTTCAGCATTGTTGGAAGGGCGCACTTTAGAAGGCGATGACCGGGTGGTTGTATTTGACGAATACGGTCCCACGCGAATGATCCGCACCGAGCAATGGAAATACATCCATCGCTATCCCTATGGTCCCCATGAACTCTACAACCTGGCAAACGACCCGGATGAACGACAAAATCTGATTGCAGAACCAAAACACCAACCCATTCGAGAATCGCTACAGGCCGATCTGGATGCGTGGTTTGTGCGCTATGCCGATCCCGAGCGGGATGGGTCGCGCGAAGCCGTGATGGGCAGAGGACAACTGGACATTGTTGGACCTGCAGCAAAGGGGCGGAAGCGGTTTGGCGATGATGTCGTTTTTGAGCGCAATAACGAACGGAGATCCTGACAATGGCCGATCTACTTGATGAAGACATTCTAAAAAAATAAAATGAGGATAACATGGCAAATAACACACTTGTAGTAGCTGCCCCCCAGGACGCTGGCATGTCAGCCGACCAACTCGAACGAGCCTTTGGCCAACTCACAGCCGCTACAGAAGCCGGACAAATCGGCGCAGCCTCACTGACGGTTACAAGGCACGGCAAGGAAGTCTTCGCCCGGGGATGCGGGCAAGAGCACCCTCGCACAGACCCGCCAGTCAATGCAAACTCAATATTTCTCCTCGCCTCAATCACCAAGCCGGTTACTGCCTGCGCGCTGATGATCCTCGTAGATCGAGGGCTGATCTCACTCAACGACCCGGCCATCGATTATCTACCCGAATACACCGGCGGCGATCGTTCCGCCGTCAAAGTGCGCCATCTGCTCTCGCACATATCCGGCATGCCCGACATGCTGCCCGAAAACACCAGCTTGCGACAGGCGCACACGCCCGTAGCTGGCTTTGTCGAACGGGCACTTCAGACACCCCTACTCTACAAACCGGGAACCGATTTTTCCTACCAGAGCATGGGCATACTGCTCGCAGCAGAAATTGTCGAACGAGTCAGCGGGCAGCGATTGCGCGACTTCGAGCGCGAGGAGATCTTCGCGCCGTTGGGAATGACGCGCAGCGCATTGGGAATGGGTGAATGGACACTTGAAGACGTGATATGGTGTGGAACGGACGCCGAAGAGGACGAAGAACAGCAGAGCTGGGGATGGAATTCCCCATATTGGCGCGACTTTGGAGCGCCGTGGGGCGGCATGCACAGCACCGGACGCGATCTGGCGATCCTCTTGCAAACCATGCTCAACGGCGGCACTTACGGCGATCAACGCATCTTCAGCCGCGCCGCAGTCGCAACAATGACGCAAGATCAAAACGGGGCACTCAATGCGCCCTGGGGAATCGGTTGGGGCGTATCCGGAGCGCGAGTGTGGGGCTTTTGGGGCGACCTGGTATCGCGGCGAACCTTCGGACACACCGGAGCGACTGGCACAGTAGCCTGGGCAGACGCCGAGCGACAGCTCAGCTGCGTCGTACTCACCAATCAGATGGTCGCTGGAGGCAGCCTCCTGCGAAGGGTTTCCAACGCAGTCGCAGCAGCGGTGGAAGAATAGTTTCCACCCATACACCATTTCAAGGAGACATCATGAATACCGCAGCAAAAACGCGACAGACCAGACGCGACCGCGAACGCATTGCCTGGTGGGAAGAAGCGCGGTTTGGCATGTTCATTCACTGGGGCGTGTATGCGATTCCCGCGGGCAAATGGAAAGGCAAAGCCATTGAGGGCATTGGGGAATGGATTATGCGCCGAGCCGAAATTCCCGCCGCGGAATACGAACGACTCGCCTCACAATTCAATCCAATAAAATTCGACGCCGATGCAGTTGCCAAACTCGCGCGAGATGCGGGTATGAAATACCTCGTTATCACGGCAAAACACCACGACGGCTTTGCCATGTATGACTCCCCTTGCAGCGACTACGACATCGTCGATGCCACGCCTTATGGCAAAGATATTATGGCAGACCTATCCAGAGCCTGCCAAAAATACGGCATTCGCCTCTGCTTCTACTATTCTCAAGATCAGGACTGGCACGACCCCAACGCCTCTGGAAATAACTGGGATTTTGACCCCGCGACAAAAGACTTCGCCTATTATCTCGAAAACAAAGCCAAACCTCAAGTGCGAGAACTACTCACGCAATACGGACCCATCGGCCTGATATGGTTCGACACCCCTGTCTCTATCTCCCTGGAACAGAGCCAATCCCTCTCCCGTCTCGTCCACGGTTTGCAACCCGACTGCCTCGTCAGCGGCCGCGTGGGCAATGGCGTGGGGGACTACGGCAGCCTGGGCGACAACCAGATCCCCACCGGTCGCCTCGAAGGCTACTGGGAGACACCCGCCACCCTCAACGATACCTGGGGCTATAAAACCGATGACCACAACTGGAAAAGCGTGAAAACACTGCTCCATCTTCTCGTTGAACTCACCAGCAAAGGCGTCAACTACCTGCTCAACATCGGGCCACGCGCCGACGGCAGTGTGCCCCAGCCCAGTGTCAATCGCCTTCGCACCATCGGCGAATGGATGAAAACCAACGGCGAAGCGATCTACGGCACCAAAGCCACGCCATATCCCTATGAATTTCCCTGGGGCGGCATCACGCAAAAAGGCAACCGTCTCTACTTGCTCTTTACCACATGGCCCGGCGAAGATTTCACCCTACTCGGCTTGCGCAACCGCGTTACAAACGCGACCTTACTCGCCGACAAAAACGCACACATCGGCGTCTCTCAAGCCCGCGATAGCGACTGCGATATCTTAACATTGCGCCTGCCCGAATGCCCCGATCCAAATGTCTCGGTCGTCGCCCTCGAACTCGATGGCACACCCGATGTCGATCAAACCGCTCTCCAGCAAACCGATGGCTCTATCACCATGATCGCCAGCATGGCGAACTTGCACACGCCCGAATCGGGAACACAGGCCCGCATTGGCGAAACCGGTGTAATTCAAGACTGGTTTGACACATCCAACTGGATCGATTGCGACTTCAAAGTCTTCAAACCCGGCACCTTTGAAATACGCGTTCACACCAGCACGCTCCGCCGCGTCCGCGAATGGACAGGTGGGCACGAAGTGCGTGTTGACATTGCGGGCAACACATTCCGCAAAACCATAACACCCGACATCTGGAGCGACAGCCCCAAAGCGCAATATTTCCCAGAAGCCGCAACCATTATCGGCCAGGTCCAACTCGACGAACCCGGCCTTTACACCATCGAAGTCCGCGCCGAATCCATCAACGAACAATCCCGCGCCGGACTATCCGTCTCAGCCATTTCTCTGACGCGCCAATAAACGAATAGGAGGATACCATGCCACTGGAAGTATGTGCCCTATCACCCGAAAAGATGGAACTGCGGGAATACGAGGTACCAAAAGTAGGAACAGGACAGATGAAAGTGCAGAGCCTGTACGCTGCGGCCAAGCACGGAACCGAGTTATCGGGGATAAAAGGTGACAGCGCGAAACGCGGACCTTATGATCCGGAACTCCAGGTATTCCCAAACACGGGCAAAGGACGGTCATCCCGGACGGGCAATATGTTTATAGGCACTGTAATCGGCGAAGGCGTAGATGGGTTCGCAGAAGGCGACACAGTGCTGAGCTATGGACCATTTAGAGAAGTCCATGTCATCTCGACAGAACGGTGCTGGAAGGTACCAGAAGGATTTTCGTGGAAGTCCGCGGTCTGTTTGGACCCGGCGGATTTTGCCATGTGTGCAATCAGAGATGGACAGGTAAGAGTCGGAGACGCCGTAGCCGTATTTGGAATGGGCGCCATCGGACTGATGGTCGTACAAATCGCCAAATTATCCGGGGCATATCCAATCATCGCGGTCGATCCATTGGAAAACCGCCAAAAAGTGGCTCAAATCTGCGGCGCCGACCTGATCCTTGACCCCACAACCTGTGATGCGGGCGTAGAAATCAAAAAAGCAACCGGGAACCGGGGGGTAGATGTGGCGATTGACTACAGCGCCAATGTACACGCCCTGCAAGCAGCCATACGCGGCGTGGCATTTGGAGGCAATGTAGTGGCCGGAGCTGCGCCAGCACCTTATGGTCCCGGGCTGGATCTCGGCGCAGAAGCGCATTACAACCGCCCCAATCTCATCTTTTCGCGGTCCTGCAGCGACCCCAACCGGGAATATCCCCGATGGAACGAAAAGCGCGTTTACGCCACCTGCTGGCGGCTGCTCACCGAGGGAAAACTGACGGGCGAACCAATTGTAACGCCCGTAGTCGCTTTTGAAGACATCGTCACAGAATATCCCAAAATCACCAGCAACCCCGAGCAAAATATCAAATTGGGGGCCTATTTTAAATAGCACTTAGCTTTTTTTACTATCTCATCAACGGACTTAGAGAAGATATGCCATGCGCTGTTCGAGAATTTTGACCCGCGAAGATAGAACCCAACACAAAACAGCCATCCGATGTGGGTGGCTGTTTTCTTTATACGTATTTGTGAATTGAACCACTATCCGCAGGCCCTGTCGCCCACTGTCCGCGTCTCGCTCTCTGGAATAGCGAAGGTTGAATGCCTTTACCCAAGGCATCCTTACCTCGGATCAGCTAAGTATTAACGCCGGTATTCGCATCCGCCGCCATTGGATCAATTTCCGAGCAGACCTATGAATGTCTCTCTATCAATTTCGACATCTTTCCGAATTTTGGACATAAGGCCAACGCCGATTGTTTCACCGCCATGAATAGGCACGACCGTACTCCGTCCGTCCGAGTGCTTCATAACCACATGACTCCCCCGTTGTCTCACAACCTCGAAACCGACTTTCCTCAGAGATCGGACTACATGGGCACCTGTTACCCTTGGCATTCTGGTCATACGGATATTCTTTGAACGCCGACCAGTTCAAGTGGACTCTGAGCGTCTTCACCCTCAACCTCAAGCCAGAGTGCAATCGCCTCCTCCATCCGTTGAAGCAACTGGTCAATTGACTTGCCCTGGGTATGACAACCAGGAAGAGCAGGAACACTCCCGACGTAATACCCGTCTTCATCCTTTTCTATTACAATAGTGTATTCAGTGCTCATAGGATTTTCCCAAAATCATAGCTTCTTACAATAATGCGCTGATTCAGTATCCTCTTCTGAACACCGCATCACGGAGGGACGTAGGTCCCACGAGTCGTCGCATTCTCCTCGGAAATAGAGTTGATCATCAGGATGTTGGTTTTGCAGGTCGCGGCATGCTTCCAGCAAATTCTCAATGCTTTTGATTTCCTTATTATCGTTCTCTCGAGCTGCCCCAGTGTTTTGGGATTCATTCATACGGCCTTTGCTTTCCACAGTTTCGCTTTCCATATCTGCGAATGCGATATATTTGTATTAATGAGCTTTGCAGAGACGAGATTTGCATCGGCAACTATCGCTTTTGTCAGGTTAGCTTCGGTGAGATTGGCAGAAAAAAGATCGGCAGTGGAAAGGTCGGCTTTGGTGAGATTCGCGAAGGACAAGTCGGCATAACGGAGTTCGGCACCGGTAAGATTGGCTTCGTAAAGAATGGCTCTGGTGAGCGTGGCACCATCCAGTTTAGCATTGATGAGATTGACCTGGAACAACGTGGAAGCATGGAGATTAGAGGATGTAAGATCAGTGCTTTGGAGGTTGGCAAAATCGAGATCGGCATTCTCAAGATTAGAACCTTCAAGTTCCGCTTCTTGGAGTTTCGCACAGCGGAGGTTGGCTCCTGAAAGGCGTGTATTGTAGAGGCTGGCTCTTTCCAAATTGGCATCGCTGAGATTAATGCCGCTCAGGTCTAGCTTGCATCTTTCTGGATTCAGATACATGCGTCGAATCTCAACCGACATATCTGCGGTAAGCCCTGCGCCATATCCAAATTCGCCGACAATATCCGCCTCTTCTAAATCCGGCACAAAATCTTCGCGCTCGCGTCTTTTGTTCCAGGCCTCAACGCCTTCGAGAAGCCATTGAATGTGTTGTGTATTCGCCATATATCTTCCTCCTCTACCCAGAATTTTATCCTTCTTCTTAATCGTGTAAGACGCATCGTAGTGTACGTGGCATACCTTTCTGGTTAATCGTTTCAGATCAATATAGCCAACATCATATCATCGTGCAAGGTCACCATTTTTTTGACAAATTTGGAGTCATTACCCGGCGCAAGGTCGAACAAACCCAAACGCCCTGACCTGCGGGTTTTCATCCTGATCATCCTTTCATCCTGTAAATCCTGATTCTGACAATGTTTTCATCCCAAAACCCGCACATCCCCTTGTCGGATGGTTATGCCCTGTGTATCGAAATAATTCAACAGCGGCACGGCAAATTTGCGCGTGGTGCCGATTAGACTGCGAAAAGTCGATACATCGATCTCCCCATTTTCTTTTAAATAATCGACCAATTGCCGCGTCACCTCTTCCATCACCTCGGGATGAAAGAGCAACGTATCTTCCAGGCGTACCAGACCGCCCATTGCCTGCATTGCCGATACCACATCTCGCACAGAACTCGCGTTGACCTGGATAGCATCGGGCAACGTCTTCAAGTCCTCGGGCGTCGTTCCCCCATCTTTTAGTACCCGCGCAATCGCATCGCGAATTTCCTCTTGTTCGGGCGTCAACGCAATTTTGTAATCGCGCAACCCAATCAGCGCGTTATCGCTTCTTAAGATACCTTCGCGAACGAGATGTTCAACACCCTGTGCAAACAAATCGTCAGACGGCGTACCCTTCACCAATGCGCGAAGCTCCTCGCGTCGCGCACCTATCCGGAGGGGATGCGCCTCGTGAAAAGCCCGCACTGCATCGCCAATCCCGTCCAGCAATTCCCGCCAGCACACCGCGTGGACATACATCGCTTTGCCCGCCTGCACATAAGAAACCACATCGCCCGAATCGACGAGCGCAGCTAACTGGCTCTCAATCCCACTCGCAGACACCGCCATCTCAGATGCGAGTTGTAGCACAGTTCGCGGTTGCAATCGCGCGGCCTTTAAGCGCGTCAACAAAACTTGTGAAGGATCATCCTGCTCCAATTCTCGCAGGGCGTCATTGACATCATCTCGAAACCGCCGATGCTTCACGGGTTGCGGATCCAGCACCACACCACCGCCCAGCGTTTGCACCGGTGAATACCGCCGGATCACAAAACGGTCTCCCCGCGCGGCAACGCCCGGCTCCTCCAGACGCAACTGCACCAGTTGCGATTCCCCCGGCAACAATGTCTCATCTTCGAGCAACACCACGCGGGCCAAAACCTCTCGCGGTCCCATAAGCAAATGCACGCGCGTGCGATTTGTCACATGCGCAGGTGCATCGGGTAACATGTGCAAACGCGCATCGATCATATACGTCGTCTCAAAATACCCCGGTTGTGCCAGAAGATCGCCCCGCGACACCTCATCGACCTCGATCCCACTTATATTAATAGCCGCGCGCGCTCCCACCTGTGCCACATCCACATCTCGCCCATGCGTTTGCACGCCGCGCACGCGCACGCCTTTGCCCGCTGGCAACAGCGACAATTCGTCCCGAACGCACACATCCCCTGAAATCACAGTACCCGTCACCACAGTTCCAAATCCCTGCACGGAAAAAGCGCGATCAACGGGCAAGCGAAAAATGCCCTGATCTGGTCGCGTCTCAACCCTTGCGACCTCCGCCTCAACCCCCGCGCGCAACGCATCAATCCCCTCGCCCGTGATCGAAGATACGGGCACAATCGGCGCATCCTCCAAAAATGTATCTGCAAACACCTCCCGCAACTCCTCTTCCACCAGCTCCAGCCACTCTTCTTCCACCAGATCGACTTTAGTCAACACCACAATACCGCGGGGCACGCCCAAAAGATTCAAAATACCCAGATGCTCACGCGTCTGCGGCATCACACCATCGTCTGCTGCCACCACAAAAAGTGCCAGATCAACCGTACACACACCCGTCACCATATTCTTGACAAAGCGCTCGTGCCCGGGCACATCGATAATGGTCACATTGTCTTTCCAATACGCAAATCCAATATCAATGGTCACGCCGCGATCGCGTTCCTCGGGCAAGGTATCGGTCTCAATACCCGTCAATGCCTTGACCAGCGCCGTCTTGCCGTGATCGATATGCCCGGCCGTTCCAATAATCACATGCGCCATCAGTCTTGCACTCCTGTACGAATCAGCGAATCAACGAATCAACGAACCCCGCCCATCCTCCCAAAATCAGTATGTACTGCCATTCGTCTATTCGTCTATTCGTCTAACCGCATCGCCCACAATACGCACCTCGTCATCTCTTATCGTACGCAAATCCAAAAATAACTGCTCATCGCGCACATAGCCTACAACGGGCGGATCATAGTGGCGCAACGCAGTGGAAAAGGACAAAATATCGCCACCGGAAATTGCGACTGCAATGCTCGGAATATTTTCCAAAGGCAGCGCACCACTGCCGGTTTGTGCCTGAGAATCGACCAGTTCACACGTAAAACCCTCAAGTTCACCAACCATCTGCAACAACCGCCGACCGCGTCTCTCAAGCATTCCCACAGACTCTGTCAACATGCGAAGTGTGGGATGTTCGCGCGCCAATGCCTCTGGATTTAAGAACAGCTTCAACGTCGCCTCCAGCGCGGCATACGTCAGCTTACCACAACGCAACGCGCGCATCAAGGGATTTTTACGAATTTGTTCTACGACATTTTGTTTCCCCACAATAATCCCACACTGCGGCCCACCGAGAACCTTGTCCCCGCTAAACATCACCACATCTACCCCTGCGGAAATACTATCGGACACCAGCGGCTCGTAGGGCAATCCGTAATCCCGCAAATTGACCAGCACACCACCGCCCAAATCGTGCGCCACAGGCACGCCGCGTTTTCGTCCCAACACCACCAGTTCTTCCAGTGCAACTTCGGCGGTAAACCCCATCACCTTGTAATTGCTCGGATGCACCGCCAGCATCACCCCCGTATTTTCCGTCAAAGCGTTTTCGTAATCGCTCAAATGGGTGCGATTGGTCGTCCCCACCTCGACGAGTTGCGCCCCACTGCGCGACATAATATCGGGAATTCGAAACGACCCCCCAATTTCAACCAATTGCCCACGCGATACAATCGCCTCTTTGCCACCGGCCAGTGTATTTAACGTCAACAAAACAGCCGCTGCATTGTTATTTGCAATCGCAGCGGCTTCGGCACCGGTCAACTCACACAACAATTTCTCCACAAGCATCGTACGCGACCCGCGTTGTCCAGTCTCCAGATCCAACTCCAGATTGCTATACGAACCGGCAATATCGGCAATATGTTTCACCGCAACATCGGACAGCGGCGCGCGTCCCAAATTGGTATGCAGAATAACCCCGGTCGCATTCACAACGCGCCTGAGATTTGGCGCAAACTGTTCTGCTAATTCCCTCTCCACATCCCCCACAATCCATTTAATCAACGCCTCACGAGACGTATTGGCCACCTCGCCATCGCGCATCATGCCTCGCACGCGGTCTATCGCCAGCCGAATCATATCGGTTAAAAAGGATGTCCCACACCGCTTTGCCAGCTTCTGTATCGCCTGTTCACTAAGCACCCGATCCACACCGGGAATAATTGAATAATCTACATTCTTTTTTAAATCACCATTCATAGCCCACCGTCCTACGGCACAATCTTAAACGCGATTTCCTTCTTCACATCGCGATCCGCCAGCAAATCCGTCACCTTGACGCGGACTTCTTGACCGCCCGGCTCGGCGTCTTTCAAGTCCAATTCGACATACGCCATATCCTCCGGTGTATCGCCCGACTGCTCATAGGAAATCACCACTTCCCGGCGCTTCTCTTG
This sequence comes from Gemmatimonadota bacterium, assembly GCA_026705765.1. Classification (NCBI taxonomy): domain Bacteria; kingdom Pseudomonadati; phylum Gemmatimonadota; species Gemmatimonadota bacterium. Next base: position 8,467 of record JAPPAB010000120.1, on the reverse strand, counting down.
CAAGCGCAACATACGACCCAATCCGCGCAACGCGCGAATCGGCGCAAGCCCTTTTTCCTGAGCGCGAAAAGAATAATCCACGCGATACCTCGTCCGACCAAATTCATCGCGTTTCAAATTGTACACTTCAAAATAGACAAATGCATTTTGATCTGGGCGAAACGCTTTTGAAGCCATTGGAATAATTTTTAAGCCGCGCTTTTGAAACGGACCTTGCTCTTCACTCGGCCCGACAAAAAATGCGAGGGCAATATCGCTCATCAACAAGTCGTCGCGCTGCGAAAAATCTGACACAGATAGCGATTGCTGGTACACCTGTGACTTGCCCGACACCACATCGCGGATCTGAAAAGAGAGATAGTGTAGCCCTGCATCAACCTCAAACGCGAGCACACCCGGAATAAACGCCCCATCCAGCACTTGCTGGTCTGAAGGTGCCTGAAATGTCAATTGATCCTGCACGCGATAGACCTCTGACCACAGGCTATCGAACATCGCAAGGCCGCGGTCCAGCATCACCTGATCGGTTTTGTCATCAACGGGCAACCGCGCCATTTCCTCTGCCGGCAACCCATAGTAGATTTCCAGCCGCGTCGCGCCATCTTCGCCGCGAAATCCAGCGGGAAAATAATAAAAATCAACGGGAAGCTCGGCAATATCCGCATCGTAAACAGAGGGCTGATGCGCTGCTACTTGTCGCAAAACCACCTCGCTTTGATACGCCAGCAAATCCGTTGTCAAAGACAGACTCAAGCCCTCGGGCATCGGTGCAAAATCATACCTGTCCCCCTTGCCGCGACGCACAAAATCAAACTCTGTACCGCCTTCCAAATCCGCATACACCCAATACTCCCACCACGACATTGATGGCACGGGGAAAATGGGTTGTCCAGGCCTGATCCTCAGAGCAATGCGTCTGCGATTCACGTAATTTTGCCGCGCATCCTGTATCTCTCGATCCATCTCATTCTGAATATCGCCCGACTTGCTCGTGTGATCGGGTTTGCCAAACCGCACATAGACCTCGCCCCGATCATCCCACGGGAACTGTCCCTGACCGTAATACTGCCGCGCATAAGCCACGCGCCGATAATGCTCAATGAGCCGCTCATTAGCCTTTGTCAAAGGCGAGGGATCCAGGCGCAGCCAAAACCGGTCAATTAACTCTGCGCGTTTCTCTGCATCCGCATCCCCGTAAATTTCCAGATCATCGGGAAATGCCACCTGCGCCAAATCGCGATAGAGCACCTGCTCTTCTTCTGACAAATCTTTGATATATTCTTCAAACAGCGCCTGTGCCTTCGCATAATCTCGAATGGACTGCGCCTGAACCGCCTGTACCAATAGCGGATCATCAAAACCGCCCTCCTGCGCCCAAAGCGTTGTGCTCAACACACACACCATCAGAAAAACCGTCAATATCGCATGCATAACAACCACCTTGTAAAATGTGGACAGGCCGCATAAAGCAAATCTACCCTATAATACCCCGACCCGCAAAGAAAATTTCCCTCATTTATTGACAAGCACCACGCCTGCATGTATCTTTTTCACCTATTTTTAGAAAACTCAACGCGCCCAATCTAATTTCTCAGAAGGAGTAATCCATGGCAGTTGCTGTTCAAAGTGGCATTGACAAAATCGCAGACTACCTCGGCAATGACGCCGACGCCTTACTCGATTACGAAGCACTGGTAAATAAAAACTTTCTCACACTGCCCGGTCCCGACTTTATCGACCGGGTCTTTGCAGACTCCGACCGCACCATTCCCGTGCTCAACAACCTGCAACGCCTCTACGGGGCGGGGCGGCTCTCGGGCACCGGATACATTTCTATTCTCCCCATTGATCAGGGCATCGAACACTCCGGCGGCGCATCCTTTGCCCCCAACCCCATCTACTTTGATCCCGAAAACATCGTCAAACTCGCCATTGAAGGGGGCTGTAATGCCGTGGCAACCACGCTGGGCGTACTCGGGATGGTCGCCCGCCAATACGCCCACAAAATCCCCTTTATCCTCAAATTTAACCACAACCAATTGCTCACGTACCCTTCGCAATACGACCAGGTCGTATTTGGACAAGTCGAACAAGCCTGGGAAATGGGGTGTGCAGGTGTAGGCGCCACAATTTATTTTGGCTCGCCCGAATCCAACCGACAAATCGTCGAAATCAGCGAAGCATTTGCCCGCGCACACGAACTGGGCCTATTTACCGTACTGTGGTGCTATTTGCGCAACTCGGCATTTGCGACCGATGACATCGACTACCACGAAGCCGCGGACCTCACGGGACAGGCCAACCACCTCGGTGTCACCATTGGCGCAGACATCATCAAACAAAAATTGCCGACCAACAACAACGGTTACACAGCCCTGAATTTTGGACGCACCCACGACAAAGTCTATACCGAACTCTCATCTGATCACCCCATTGACCTGTGCCGCTATCAGGTCGTCAACTGTTACATGGGCAAAGCCGGACTGATCAATTCCGGAGGCGCATCCTCAGGCGCCAGTGATTACGCCGAAGCCGTGCGAACCGCTGTAATCAACAAACGCGCCGGAGGCACCGGCCTCATCTCTGGGCGCAAGGCATTTCAACGCCCCATGCACGAAGGCATCCAACTCCTCAACGACATCCAGGACGTCTATCTCTGCCCCGATGTGACCATCGCCTGATTCACACAAAAAAAAGCGGAGCTTTCGAACTATCGAAGGCTCCGTCTTTTATTAGTCCCATCAGATTCTCATTCAACCCACTTCTCACCGTCGAAAATCATTTTGTCCTTCTCGTAAATTGCACCGGTCTCTTCATCCAACTCGTACTTCATCAACTGCCCCATAGACATATGGTTAAACACCTCTTTGGGATCGCCGTATTTCTCCAGCAATTTCTCAATTGGACCTTCAAACTCATAAGTCCGGCGTTTGGGCCGTTCGCGCGCTCTGCGCTCGGATTCTTCCTTGCTCAAAATGGGCAATCGCTCGGCAGCCGGACCCAATCGACTCGCGTACTCCTGACGCCTGCGATACTGATCGTGCCGCTTTTCAACCTCGTCTTTTGCCTCTTCTCGCTCCTTGGCGCTGAGCACATCTCCATCTCGCTCTGACCACTTTTCCCGCTCCCGCTCGCGCACATCATCGCGGCCCACTTTTCGCATAATATCTCGCAGTGAATCACTCATCTCTCAAACCCTCCAAAGCCAGATAACATTAAGACAACCAGATAATCCAAAAATAACGCACCACATCCTGCTTGTCAAAAGGTAATTCCCACTTTTAAAAACATCGAGGTTGACGCGGACCCTCTTTGCATACATATTGCAGCCATACACACCATGCGAAAGGAAATACATGTCCAATTTGGAACGACTGATCAACATCATGGCGCGCTTGAGAGGACCTTCGGGTTGCCCGTGGGACAAAGAGCAAACACACCAGAGCCTGAAACCCTACCTCGTCGAAGAAGCCTATGAACTCCTCGAGGCGATTGACGACAATGACAATGACGAAATCAAAGAAGAACTGGGCGATCTCTTATTGCAAGTCGTCTTCCACGCGCAAATTGCCAGTGAAGAAAACCGATTTACCATAGACGACATAGCCGCATCTATCGCCGACAAACTCATCCGCCGCCATCCGCATGTTTTTGGCGACACACAAGCCGACACACCCGAAGAAGTCATCAAAAATTGGGAAGCCATCAAAGCCAAAGAAAAACCCGATAAAAGAGCCTCCTTACTCGACGGCGTACCGCAACATCTGCCAGCCCTATTGAAAGCCCGCAGACTCCAGGAAAAAGCCGCGCGAGTGGGATTTGAATGGGAACACATTGCGGATGTCGCTCAAAAAGTACGGGAAGAAACAGAAGAATTGATGCACGCACGAGAAACCGGCGCAATAGAAAAGATTCAGGAAGAATTTGGGGACTTGCTCTTTGCCCTGGTCAATCTCGCGCGATTTCTCAAAATATGTCCCGAAGAAGCACTCATACAAACCAACAGAAAATTTCAATCGCGCTTCCAGTACATCGAAACCGAACTGTGCAAGCAGGGCAAAACACCTGATGACGCTACACTTGAAGAAATGGACGCGCTTTGGGAAGCCGCAAAAAAAGAGAATCAGCCCCAAAAATCGTAGTGTGCAGACAACTCCAGAACGGGAATAGGAGCAGATTCCCAATCGTCAATCCAGCAAATAATGCTATCACAGGCCATGTAATCGAGATTCTCGCGCTCGAAATCACTGCTGCGCAACACCGCGTGCGCTCGAACCGGCAATTCATTACTCGACAGAATATAATTGGGAAAAGCCTCCTGGGATTTGAGCACCTCAAACCCCAATTTGTCGTAAACCCGAATAAACAACTCGCGGACATTGGTCGCATTTCGCACAGCGGGATACGTCAAAAGAGGTTCTTGCTTAACAGGAGCCAGTTGTTTTCCAATGACATCAAGCGTACTTTGGGGAACCGTAACCGACTTTGCATTTTTGCGCTCCAATTCGGCTTCGACCCGCTTGAGAGCCAATTCGGCGACCTCTTTGGAGTCGCTAATCGACTTCCGCACGCGCTTGCCCTCTTCATCGTAGTATCCGATCCACCACTTCTTTCCCCGCTGATAAAGCCACGCCATAGTGTGCTCCCGCTGCAAAACCTCAGTGTGTCTTATAGATAGCCACAAAAAACCAGAAAAACAATTTACTGCTGATATTATACAATATATTGTATATCGATCTCTAAACAAAGCACAATATATAAAACAAAATGTGGCTAATAGCCACAAAATGTCCATCAAATAATAATCTAAGCCACACTTTCAGGCAACAAAAAAGGCGGGCGATTCAAGCCTGCCTTTTTTTATTTTCGTCACAGTTAAATTTTCTCTTTTGATATATGTCAAATCTGACATATATTTCTTTTATGAGTCCTTCTGACAAACCTCTGGTATGGCTTCACGGACAAATTAAGACACCTCCATTTTCTCCAGCAGCGAGAATTGAAGCAGGTTTTCTTCTGCGTAGTCTCCAAGCTGGTGAACTGCTTTCAATGCCCCAAACCAGACCAATGCCCTCTATTGGAAGGCATTGTTACGAAAAGAATCATTGATATTTGTAAAAGACGGCTACAACACTACGATTCGATAGGATGACCCATGAATACAAAAAAGAAAAAACTTCTCGAGGCTGCCGGATGGCGTGTGGGTTCAACAGACGATTTTCTGGATCTGACCGACGAAGAAGCCGCTTACATTGATCTCAAAATCACGTTGAGCAAGAAAGTGCGTCAATGCCGTGAGCGAGAAAATTTGACCCAAACACAACTGGCCAAATGTCTCAAATCCAGTCAATCTCGTGTTGCCAAAATCGAAGCGGGCGATCCCTCTGTTTCTGTAGATCTATTGATTCGATCCCTCTTCGCGCTTGGGGTCACCAAATCCGATCTCGCCAAAATGCTCGTATCGCAATAGACCGGTCACCCAGGACCGATTCACTGGCCTGCCTGAAAAAGGCTCTGGGGGAAATCGAGGCAGCGGGATTATCAATTGCCCTGCCGCATCCGATCTTGAAAATAGCAGCGTGGAGAAAATCAGCATGTATAACATCCTAATTCATAGCGATACGCCCCTTTCTGGTGATAGAACTTGTACCATTTCGACATTGGCCTGATGTTTGCCTGACTGTTGTACTGCGTAAAATAAACTCACCCCATCAGACTCAAGGCTTGCAGATCTGAAATATCCTTCCTGATACCATCACCTGCTATTCAACGCGGTTTGATGCCACTCCACTACGTTCTTAGTCACACGATCATGTTTTCCCCACCAATAGCAATCTGCAACACACATAGTAATGTCCAGGTTCTCATCGTCTATAAATCCGTGAATTTCCAACGTGTGAAACGCCTTCGAAGACACCGGCGCGGTATATACGGGCACCCAGAAGTCGTCGGTCCGCCTGCGAACGTACGTGGTTTGCTCACAATTGTAAACATTGGCGTGATCTGTATAGGTTATCACTGCAACCGTGAATCTGGAAGACTCGAAGCACTGGACATCAAGGCTGGATGTAGTGTCCCATTGGGTAAAGGGCTCAATGCGTGATATTTGGGAAAGCAGTGAAGAAAAGGTATCTATTTCAATGCGCCTTTGACCTCTGTCATTGTCCGGGTAGAAACGGGGTATGTCAAGAACGACTTCATCCAGCGTGGTAAAATATGCGCCTTTGGCAACACGGCCACCGCACTGACACGGCAGGAAGTGACCGCCCCACTGCCACGATGATTCGCCCTCCGAACAATGGAACGTCGGCACGCCTCCCTCAGACCAGGCGACGGTTTTCTGGATTATTCGCTTATTGGGATCGAAGTAAACAACTGAGGCCGTTCCGGGGTTGGAAGCACCGCCGTCCCAAGAGTGCATGACAATCTTCAACAAGCCGGTTTCGGGATCGAGACACGCCCCTTCTATTTCATTCTTATAAGAGCCTCTCAAGACATCGATAAGGGCCTCATCATGGTAGAACTCAAGTCGCTGACTTCCATACATAAAGACGCCAAGCGGCCAACCGTTCTCCTTGTTAGCGTAAGAGCCAATTTCATAAGGTGCATACTCTGAAGGCACCGCCCTGATCTTGATCCGATCTGCTTTCTGGCTTTGGAAGAAGGGTCCGGTAACGGTGAATTCGGAGTATCGGACAGGCGGCCCCCTGTCGACCGAGATGTCACTTACACCGATTGGCTGTGGGGCCGCACGCGTCGCCCGTGGTTTCGGACACAACTGTTTGACCGCATTGTATGCGGTCGTAAAGCCACGCAGGGAAAAGCCGCCAACGGAGGTTCTATCGGAGTCGTTCCAGATGACCATCTCGCTCTTCGCGGCTTCGCCCGCTTTCATTTGGTTCACCACACTTGTATGATCAACGTTCACCCAGACCCCAGGACTCACCCCATAAACCAGCGTCGAGTTGATCATTACGTAATAGTCATTGTCGGAAAATTCCGATGTTGGCGTTACTCGGATCATGTCAGAAGACCCGCTGAGTGAACGGCTGGTCACCTGGAGGCGCACGTCACCGAGTCCGTTTTCCACCTCTCGTGGTGAGATCAGCTTCGTCTGGGCGTAGCAGACGCGTAAATCGCCGTCCTGAAGACGGTGGACGGACCAATCGTCGTAGATGCCGAACGGCTCTCGCGATTCCTGAGCGGTCAGTGGCGACACCACCACAGCCACTAAAAGGGCAAGCGTAGTGAGTAAAACAGCAGTAAAGGGACCAAACATGCCTACCTCCAAAGGTTGGGAGTGTCTCAGTTTGAAATTTTTTGCGGTTGAACTTAGGATAAAGTTGATGAAAGCATAGCACGCAATGAAGAGATTGAAAATGGTGGCCACCACCAGGGCGTACCGTGTTTACTTCCATCACCGTTTGTCATGGGACCACCATTCATGTTTCGCTCTTTGAAAAACCGGCCCAAAAGCCTGGTGCGCTTTCACACACTCGAAGATCTTCTGGGGATCGCGGTGGTCTCCTGTGCAAATTAGCCCGCGGCTTGTGTGCCACGCACCAGCGCAACATCAATTGTTAATCGCCTCTCGCGCTGCTTCCAAGAAAGTCTTATAGTCCTTTTGACCGACAAATTTGCGGACGATTACGCCTTTGGCGTCAATGAACACCGAGGTGGGAATGACCGAGACATTATAGGTCCGAGCTACCTCATTATCCGGATCGAGAATAAAAGTCCAGGTATATCCGCGATTCTGGACAAATTCTCGCACAGTGTCAGCCGGTTCGTCATCAATACCCACAATCAGGATCGAATCGCCCAGAGCCCGTTGAAGCTTTTGTATATCACGCATTTCAGCGTTAACGGGAGTGGAGTTACCCCGCTTCGGTGGAGAGTTTAGGGCTTGTGTATTAAGCCTGTTCTTGATGCAGTTTTTCATAAGCTATCGGCGCGTGATAGGCGATGGAAGAATGCCTGCGATGCGGATTATACCATCCTTCAATGTAGGAGAAGATAGCCAAGCGGGCTTCCTTATGTGTACGGAAGGATCGGCGATCGATCAGTTCACACTCCAAGGTGGCGAAGAAGCTCTCGCACAAGGCGTTGTCATAGCAGTCACCGGCAGCCCCCATTGAGGGACGCACGCCAGCTTCACGGCAACGCTTTCCAAATGCTATCGAGGTATATTGCGCTCCCTGATCAGAGTGATGGATCACGTCTTCGGGACGGCGCTGGTAAAGGGCCATGTTCAAAGCCGACAAGACCAACTCACTTTGCAGGTGTGTTGCCATAGCCCAGCCTACGACACGACGGGAGAAGGCATCTACGACAACACTGAGATACAAAAACCCAGACCAGGTAGGTACATAGGTGATGTCAGCCACCCAGAGTTTATTGACTGTTGCAACCGTAAAGTCTCGCTTTACCAGATCGGGAGCCTTATCAGACTGTTGCGCCTTAACAG
>JAPPAB010000119.1 GCA_026705765.1 Gemmatimonadota bacterium | reverse complement strand
CTCCTGCGGGCAATGCCAGCACCGAGGCTGGCGGTACGATTTCTCAAGTCGATTTCCGACAACTGAATATCGCCGAGAAGATTGCCATCGGGACTGAAGATGCCCAGATAAATTTGACTCTTGCCTTGCTGCTCCTGGATATCCTCGAACCATTTGTCCGAGCCTTCGAGTGAATGACCGGGCCTGACAGGCTCAGTTGGTATTGGCTCCTCGAGCTCATAATGTTCCCAAAGAGTGCGGCAATGCTCGCGTTCCATTGTTCGCAGTACCACTTTTTTACCACGTAACTCGATCATGAGAGATAACCTCGTGATTTATCAGATCTCACAGTCTCTTTTCAAAAAAAATCACATCGAACTCGGACACCCTTTGTCGTTCTATTTCACAATATCCGTTCTTTTCATATAGCTTGCGAGCCGCAATCTGCTGCACTGTTGTATCCAGGCAGAGTATTTTATAACCCAAATCATTAGCTCTTATCTCAAGTCTATTCAGAATCGTCTGACCAAATCCTCGTCTTTGAAAATCGGGATGGACGCGCATCCTTTTAATTTCTGCCTTATCATCTGAAATTCGTTGCAAGGCACCCATTGCTACCAATTTCTTTTCGCAAAATCCTGTCAAAAACTCACCTTTGTCAGATAGATATGTCTCTTCAATAGTGTGAAGGTCATTGTCTTGAGCGCCACTGCCTGCATTCGCTCCAACCTGATCCAGTGCTAAGTTGTGTAGATTCCAGACTTCATTGTGGTCAGAAGCCTGATAGCGACGAATTTTCAACATGCATGTCTCTCTCTTTCCAGTAGAGGCTTTGTCTTGGCAATGAAATCCGCCCAGCTTTATGGTCGGTTGCCGAAGGCCAAGGCACCGCCAGTGCCGCGACGCATCACCGTGTTGTTAGCCGAAGTCGATCTATTTCCAAAGGTACATTTTTCTGACTATGAAGTGTGCACGTCTGCCCAGTTCAGGGTTTTTTGTCTTCGATACTAACAACGGACGGAATCATCCGGGCAGACGTTCCAAGAACGAGGGTCAGTAATCCCCCTGTTAGGAACCACGGCTGCGGGCCAAATACATCGGTTACGGGACCTATCACGATGAGCCCAAGCATAGTTGTAAATTGCACGGAACTATGGAGAGCACCAAATACGCGGCCTTGTAGATGGGGATCGACATTGGCCTGAAGGAGTGCGCGGAGAGGCGCGTTAATTAGCGAGCTACCGACACCGCTTAAAGCTATGCCCGTGATGGCCAAAGCAAAGCGGGTATGAGGGGCTATACCTACGAGTATTGTTCCAATGCCATACACGATCCAGCCTAAGATCGTCGTCATGATTCGGCGGCGGAATCCACCCCAGGCCCCGACCAGAAGGCCTCCCAGAACAATGCCCACTCCCCAGGCAGAATTAAACCAACCAAGTTCAGTAGCCTCTCCATTGAAGTGATCTGTTATCAAGAGGGGCGAGATGGTCATCTTCGTGTTCCCAAATATGTTTAATACGGCAGCAATTAAGATTAAGTTCCGAAGACCAGTCCATCTCCACAAATAACGAAATCCTTCCAGCATATCAACCCAGATTCCAACCTCCTGGCTTTGCTTTTCCTCCATCCTTTTGGGCTGTGGAATCATAATGAAGATGAGGGGACCGATAGCCAGCATCGCTGTCAAAACATCGATGGCCAATATGATATGCATCTCGAACACGGCCAGTGCCAATGCTCCAAGGGGAGGCCCTCCCATGCTGAGTACTCCATGCAGGGTTTGATTCGTCCCCTGGATCCTGGCCAGATGTTTTTCGGGCACCATCAGAGGCGTGGAAGTTATCATCGCCAGGCCCTGGAATGCACGACCAATACTCGCCAGGAAGTTTACTGCGTAGATATGCCAGATCTCGATAATTTCTATCCAGAAAAGACCAGCAAGACCAGCCATGGCTATTGCAACAAGCGTATCCGAGACGATCATTACAATTCGGCGGTTCCATCTATCGTTCAGTGTGCCAATGATGGGAGCCAGGAAGACTTCTGGCAGGTAGGCGACAAGGACTTGGGTTCCAAGAGACGACAGCGTTTGTCCGGTCCAGATGGTAAAGAATCCGCCAGTCCATGCTCTGTCTCTATTCAGATGAATCAATCATCACTCCTTTTGACCCGAATCGTCGAGAAAGAACGTACCCCTCTTTTTGAACCGAAAATTCTCATCAGGTACGATGAACTCCAGTTTATCACACAAAAAAGAGCCAGACGGGGCTGAATTTTGGAGCCGTGCACATAGCTCAAGGCTCTCGTCTATGGATATGAATTCAGCAATGGTCATGTGCGGAGCTATGTTGCGCCGGTGATACGCTTCGTCGGAAAATGCCGATGTACCGTGGAGGATCTGCTTTAAATTATCGATAGGCTCTTGTGGCCTTATAGGATACGAGACGCCAGGATGCCTGGTTGAGGCATGCAGCTTGTCGTAATGAAGCGTGAATGGCTGGACATCAGTAATGACGTTATTGATTTCATCGATAAGATCAGGCGTCATTTCCTTGCTCAAGGGATCTGACAAAGAGATGTGCGTCGAACAGGAGTCAGCAGAGCGGGGATCATACTTTGCTCGCAAGAGATCGATCTCCTGAGATACCTCTGGAGGGGGCATGATAAGGATGAGGCCTAATCGGTAGTCGCGTTGCCAATCTTCCCACTTTGATGTGTCTTTTACGTATGGAATCATGATGGTCTTTCACGGGGTGATAGCATCGACATGTTAGCCGATCATGGCGCTTATTTGCGTTGCTGATCAGCAATATATTCACGTAACTTCTCGATCGCGGGGAAATCCACATCCCGAAGCGGTGCACCAGCTGGGTGCTTGTGGAAATTTACCTTCTCGTCCAGTTGGGCTTCAGCACTGAGGATCGGACAGGTCAGGTCACCCAGTCGGCCTTCAGGTGCAGAGAAAGCTCCTTGTGGATAGGGCCAATCAGTCCACCGGCCAGAGGTAACAATATCTCCCGATTGGGTCTTTTCGAGAAGCCCAAAACTGACAAACTGATCAAGTTTGTAGAAGCCAATG
>JAPPAB010000118.1 GCA_026705765.1 Gemmatimonadota bacterium | reverse complement strand
CTCTTCAGATCATTACTCGAAATCGTGATATTACCTGAAAACGTGCCCGCTGTCGAACTCGGAAAAGTTACTGTAACTGTCTGAAAACCCTCGGGTTCCAGCGTGAACATAGAAGGCTCAAACGCCAGCCCCGATACATCGCTCTCAATGCCCGTAATCTCCAAAGGCGCAGTACCTGTATTCTTAACTGTGAAAGTCTTTTGAACCGTCTGCGCAGCCTCAACAGTACCAAAATCAACTGCCGTCTCCTGAACAGCGATTACCGGCACGGGAGGCGGTTGTACGATCACAGAAACGGATAATGTCTGTGTTGCACGATCTGGGTCATTACTCGAAATCGTGATATTGCCCGAAAAGGTACCTTCCGTTGAACTCGGAAACCTAATCATAACTGTCTGCGAACCATTGGGTTCCACTGTGAACATAGAAGGTTCAAACGTCAGACCCGATACATCGCTCTCAATGCCCATAATCTCCAGCAGCGCAGTACCCGTATTTTGAACCGTAATCGTCTGCTGAACCGTTTGTGCAAACTCAACAGTGCCGAAATTAACCGCCGTTTGCTGAACAGCGATCACTGGCACGGGAGGCGGTTGTACGATCACAGAAACGGATAATGTCTGTGTTGCACGATCTGGGTCATTACTCGAAATCGTGATATTGCCCGAAAAGGTACCTTCCGTTGAACTCGGAAACCTAATCATAACTGTCTGCGAACCATTGGGTTCCACTGTGAACATAGAAGGTTCAAACGTCAGACCCGATACATCGCTCTCAATGCCCATAATCTCCAGCAGCGCAGTACCCGTATTTTGAACCGTAATCGTCTGCTGAACCGTTTGTGCAAACTCAACAGTGCCGAAATTAACCGCCGTTTGCTGAACAGCGATCACTGGCACGGGAGGCGGTTGTACGATCACAGAAACGGATAATGTCTGTGTTGCACGATCCGGGTCATTACTCGAAATCGTGATATTGCCCGAAAAAGTGCCCGCTATCGAACCTGGAAACCTAATCGTAACTGTCTGCGAACCATTGGGTTCCACTGTAAACATAGAAGGTGCAAACGTCAAACCAGACACACCACTCTCTATACTCGTAATCTCAAGAGAACCCGTACCTGTGTTTGTGATCGTAATCGTCTGTTGACCTGTTTGACCGGCCTCAATAGTCCCAAAATTAACTGCTGTTTGCTGAACAGCGATCACAGGCAAAGGGGGCGGTTGGACTATGATAGAAACGGATAATGTCTGTGTTGCACGATCCGGGTCATTACTCGAAATCGTGATATTGCCCGAAAAAGTGCCCTCCGTCGAACTCGGAAACGTAATCGTAACTGTCTGTGAACCGTTGGGAGCCAGTGTGAACATCGTAGTATCAAACGTCAAACCCGGCACATCGCTCTCAATACCCGTAATCTCCAGGGACGCAGTACCCGTATTCGTAATCGTAATCGTCTGTTCACCCGTTTGACCAGCGTCAATAGTCCCGAAATCAATAGCTGTTTGCGGCACAGAGATCGCTGGCGTAGGTGGCGGTATTTGCGCCAACAGTTCATTAACCTTGTTTTCCACTTGAGTAACAGAACTTGAACTCAGATTACCTGTAGCGGGCAATGCCACATTCCCATTGGGACCAACCACAACGAAATTCTCATACGAAGCCGGAGCAGAACCACTCGCATTTAGAAGCATGGGAAAGGTGATGCCTCTGCTAAAACCCTCAACCTGAGTACGACTACCACCCCAGGTATCAAGACCGAGCATCTCAACATTGGGATCTGCTTTATACTTTTGCCATAAATCTTCAAGTCGCGGCACCGCCGCTTGACAGGTTGGTCAGCCATACCCAATAATCGCAAGTATGAGCACTTTGCCGCGATAGTTAGAGGCACTATATGTATTGCCGTCAATGCCCCGTAGAGAAAAATTAACCGTTTGTGCAGAAGCGGTCCCAACGAGCAAAAACAGAATCATCGGGATGGACAATAGATATTTGCGCATGGCACTTATCCTCATATATTAAGCGATGGTGTAGTGGACGGTCAAAACCTTCTGGATCGCGGCTCAACTTCATGCCGCAATGACGGCTTTCCTATACTGAAGATATCAACGCTTCAATCTAACAGAAGTTTCTCCACAGGTCAACCACAAGGAGCGAGCGATGGACATCCTCACCGAAGAAAAAAAATCGTTTTTTGACACCTTTGGATTTCTCGCATTTCCGGGATTATTGGCAGATTGCATCGACGAAATTATCGAAGCATTTGAAACGATATGGGCACAACGGGGAGGTGGACACAATGGGCAACCGCACGACGGCATCCGTCGATCGTGCATTGTGCCATTTATCGACCAGCACGAACGCCTGTGCGCCCTCTTAGATGATCCGCGAATAAAAGAAATCCTGGTCGGATTACTCGGTGAAAACTTCAACTACATGGGATCAGACGGAAATTACTATGCCGGAGACACGCAATGGCATTCGGATGGCTGGGGCAAGGAAATTCGATTTGTAAAAATCGCCCTGTACCTGGATCACTTAACGCGCGACACGGGTTGTTTGCGTGTCATCCCCGGGAGTCATCATCTCAAAGATACATACGCAAATAATGTCGAAAACACCGTCCGAAATTCCCAGGATGAATGGGACATGCACGGACCAGACATACCTGCATTAGCCCTGGAAACCAACCCGGGCGATGTCGTCTTATTCAACCACAACCTCAAACACGCGGCCTTTGGAGGCAGTCCACGTCGGCGGATGTTCACCATCAACTGCAGCGAACGCTTCCCTGAAGATGAAGAACACATTGAACTGTTAAAAACACAGATTGCCGCACGCGCGCGATTCTGGAACGATCGCGCATACGGAAAAATCATGCTCGCAACCGCTGGATCCGAACGCAAAAAACATCTGGAACAAGTCATGGCACACGACGATCACCTCGCCGAACTCTCCGCACGCGCAAGAGAAGAAATGCCCGAGCCATCGCGCGGATAACGGGTTCGGTCGCGTTTAGATTACTGGATTGCGGCTCAAAACCATGCCGCAATGACGAGTGTCAGAATGTCCACCTATTAAAACCCCACAAAGCCCTGTGTCTTGGATCACAGGGCTTTTTTTTGTTTAGGAATCCGTGTTCAGGAGTCACATATATATAGCGGGCGGAAAACAAGCGATCAACAATCGTCTATCCGGAGTCACAATGAGCAAACGCGATGCAGAGCAAGTACAAAAAATACTGTCTGGCGACCAGGCTGCTTACGAACCGCTGGTTGAGGCGTATCAAGGGCGCATCTTTGCTTTTGTAGCAGGTCGAATCCGCGACTTTTCCGCAACTGAAGACATCGTACAAAATGCGTTTGTGGAGGCATACATGCACCTCAAGTCTCTAAAATCGCCCGAAAAATTCTCAGGTTGGCTGCGAGGAATTGCACTCAATTTGTCAAACAAATGGCTTCAGCAGAAGCGTCCAATCGTCTCAATTGACGATACATCACAAGATGTAACACCTGAAATATCGGAATTTCCACTGCCAGACTTACCCGACGAAGCACTGGAAAAAACCGAAACAAAAGAAGCTGTTACAGCCGCCGTGGATGCATTGCCAGACATTTATCGAGAATCAGTACTGCTCCACTACATGGAAGGCATGACCTATCCCGAAATCGCCGTCTTTCTCAACATCCCCGAAAGCACAGTAACCGGTCGCCTTCAGGTTGCGCGCAATCGCTTGCGCGACGAATTGATGCCGCTGGTAGAAGACACACTCCTCGAAAAACGTCCGACACCTCAACTAACGCGCAAAATAATAGCCGCATTACCCCCGCTATTGTACGCAGTGCCAACGCAGGCGAGTCTGCTCGCAAAACTGAAAGGAACGGGCATGATAAAAATAACGGGTATCATCGGCGCAGGGATCGCGGGAACGGGATTGTATTTTGGTGGAATATCGGCAGTGTTGAATTTAGGACAAGAAAACACTGAGCCATCCCAGGTGCCCCAAATACAGCTCGAATTGGAAAACCCCGCTCAAAATGAGCAATCCGTTCCTGAGAAAACTGACGAAACAGAGGGCGTAGAATCTTCGCGACGAGAAGTCCAATCCGATTCTGATACAAGTGGCGATACAGAAAAACTAGACTTCAGAATGGAAACTTCGTCACAAGATTCACTGGTAAAAATTGTGTACTGGATACCAGAGACGGTCTATTCAGACTCCGTCTTTATAGAACTCGAATGCTACAATAATATGGGCATGATAGTAGCCAAACCGGTTAATAAAACACACGCACCGGGTTCTTATACGACGTTCTTATCTAAACAAGGACTTCCCGACGGAATATACTTCGTAAGATTAAGAGCAAATCGATCAAACAAAAACGCAATGGTACGAAAATTAAATCTAATTTGGACAGACAGAAAGTGAGGCTCAGAATGTATTTCAACAAGTGCAAACTGGTAGCAAGTCTGGCAATATGTCTAATTGCATATTCTCTGTGTTTTGCACAACAGCCAACCCATTCCAAAGAAGAAAAGAATCGATTTCGCCAATTTGCGTCCGGGTACCTCCCCAAGACCCCAGATCAGTATTGGGAAGGCATTCTGGGACTGGAGCAACTGCTTGTAGATTATCCCAATACCTTTTTGAAAGGCGACATCTCCATCACCCTGTTGGGTTATTACCAGCACGTCACCGATGATCCACACCTGTTGATAGAGCTATGCGACAAAATGCTCGCATTGCGAATGCATGCTAACGGTGCTTACGAAACGGCTGCTCGGATACTCGTAGATAAGAAAGTTCGATCTGATAAAACGATTCTATATGCACAAAACGCATTAAAAGAAGCATTGCAGAACCAGGAAAAATGGGAGAATTACGGTAAAAGAGAACTCATCTGCCGGGATCTATTGGCGCGTGCTTATCAACTCCTTGGGCAACACGACCGTGCTGTTGCGGAAGCAAAGACTGTAATTCTCGACTGGCAAACCCGGGAGGATTTAGGCGACCTGGAAATGGCATCTCGGCAGGCATCAGTAGATAGGGCAAAGACCCACTTGCTTCAGATCTATATCGACCAAAAAGCATGGACAGAGGCTTATGAACTCGCCTCAGAACTATTGCTCTCATCGATCATCCGCACGGATATAGCAGAATTATGGAGCCAGGCTTATGCTGGCAAATTCGGTTCAGGTGCAGGCATGAGCAAAGCATACGTTGCCTTAAAAGCCAAGTGGGATAAAAAAATTATCCAACGCGTCGAAAAAAAACGCATCTCACGCCCTGCACCCACCTTTGAAGTCCAAAAGTTAGACGGCGAGAAAATCACTTCAGAGGACTTAAAAGGCAAAGCTATGGTACTAACATTTTGGGCGGGATGGTGCAGCCCGTGCATTGAAGAACTGCCCTATCTCCAAAACCTCAAAACGCAATTTCGCAAACAAAATGTTGAATTTTTAGCGATAAATATCGACCAGGACAGCTCAATGCGCCGGGATATGGTCGCCAGCTTTCGGTACCAGAGCGCACCGCTTTTAACCTTTGCATTGGGCGATCTGCAAATCCGAAAAGCGTTTGGCTCCGACGAGATTCCCTATACCTGCATCATCGATCAGAACGGACAGATTCGATATGAACGCAAGGGATTAGGTGCGGACTTCAGCGTGGCAATGGCGCATCAATTGGAGTGGGTCATCGGAATGAATGAAGCGCAGTAACGAAAGTCACCGATAAAATAAAACGGGCTGTGAGTAGATGCATAGCCCGTTTTTATTTTGCAAACAGAATAACCACAAAAAAATAATTTTAGCCTTGCTTGTGTACAAGTAAAGTTGTACAATTAAATATGCCTGATCGAGAATACATCTTATTTCAAGGTGATCAATACACTATTGAATGGTATTATGGATCAAGTGGTAAAAGTCAGGCTCTAACATATTTTAATCGCTTAGACCGGAGACAAAAAATAAAACTTATTAAGCTGGTCGAGATAATGGGAACGATAGGTGTTATTAGAAATAAGCAACAGTTCAATTATGAGGGGAATAGTATTTATGCTTTTAAGCCTCAACCCAATCGTTTTCTCTGTTTTTTTTATTCTGGAAAGAAAATTATTGTAACCAATGCCTTTCAGAAGAAAACTCAGAAACTGCCAAAAGGGGAAAGGGAAAGAGCTTTGCGGGCCAAAGCAGATTATGAGCAGCGAATTGAGAGGAGATGCTATTATGAATAAAAAACCGATATCTACTTATGACCGGCTGATGCAAGAACCAGAGTTTCGAGAAGAATACGAAAAGGAATACAAAGAATTTGCCCTTTCGGAATTACTTCTGGCACTTATGGATGGTGATGACAAATCGGTTCGTAAATTGGCAAAAGAAGCGGGCTTATCCGCCAATACAATTCAAAATATCCGATCTGGAAAACAGCAAGACATTCGCTTACAGAGCTTTAAAAACATCGTGCAAGCTTACGGATTCCGGATTATTTTGGAAAAAGATGGAGAGCGGATACCTGTTGCATGATACCAAGTCTTCAACTGTACACAAAATAAAAGGGACGCAAAACATTTCGCGTCCCTTTTGCTTTTTAATTTTCAATCACTACGAGAGAATCTCATCAATCTCTTCCATCTCCTCATCGCTGAGGCACCAGCCAATAGTCGCGGCATTTGCCGTGACCTGCTCGGGCGTGGTAGCCCCGGCAATCACAGAACACACACAGGGATTGGCGAGAAGCCATGCAAAAGCCAGATCGAGAATCGTGTGATCGCGTTCCCGTGCAAATTCTTCCAACGCCTCCAGAACATCAAAATTCTTATCCGTGAACATACCGCGGTCGCCCTCTGCCAAACGCGTGCCCTCGGGCGCTGGTTCATCCCGGCGATATTTACCCGTAAGAAAACCACTGGCAAGGGGAAAATAGGGCAAAATGCCAATACCGTAAGACTTGCAAAACGGCACAAGCTCTGCCTCAACCTCGCGGTCGAGCATACTATAGCGGGGTTGCACAGTCGAAAACGCAACCAGATTCTTCGCACGCGAAGTCCAGACCGCCTCACACACCTCCCACGCCATAAAATTTGAACAGCCGATATAGCGCACCTTGCCCTGAGCAACGAGATAATCGAGCGCGTGCAAAGTCTCCTCAATAGGCGTATTGGAATCCGTCTGGTGAATCTGATAAAGGTCAATATAATCCGTATTGAGACGCTTGAGACTATCCTCGACCTCTTTGAGAATATGGTAACGCGAATTGCCGCTCATATTCGGTCCATCGCCCATACTCATCGACACCTTAGTCGCCAGAATAAACGCATCGCGCTTGCCTCTAATTGCCCTGCCAATATAGGACTCCGACAGCGTGTCCCCGTACATATTAGCCGTATCGATCAACGTAATCCCCTCATCCAACGCCCGATCCATAACACGCGCCGTACCCCTCGCATCGAGGCGCCTGCCAAAATTATTGGTCCCCAACCCAATAGCCGAAACCTGAAGCCCAGAATTGCCGAGTTGCCGATATTCCATTTAAAAACCCCTTCATATTGTAAAAACACATTGCAAATTTACAAGACTGTTGTAAAAATGCATTGTAAACTTACAAAACTGTTGTAAGATTGCAATCTCACAGATACAAATAACCACCCGTAGAGACAAACTCGTATGTAAAATTAAAAGGAATAAGATGCAGAGAGGGACAAAGGCGTGTGAGAGCGGTTGAATTTGAGGCGATCCAATGGGATAGATTGCCAGGTCTCATAGCTGGCAAGTTTACCAATAAGACTGCCGACACCGGCACCGACCCCAGAAATAACAACCGTCTTGGGACTCAGAACAATATTGGCAAGAGCCGACCAGCCGGTCTCGTTACTCCTGTTCAAATCGGACGAAGAAAAAATAACACCAATACAGAAACCCGTAACCAGACCGGCTTTGAAGCCCTTCCCGATATGGGATGTCTTGCTCAGATTAATCGACAGTTGATCCAGTTCCGAAACCGTCAGATTTTTGTACTCATCGCGATTATGCGTATCTGCTAAAACGATCAAAGAGTCGCTCACACTCGCAATAACACCCGCAAATCGACTATCTGCTACTTCCGCAATGCCAATAACAGCCCGGTGCCCGGGTATGACACCAGTCCGAGTCAAAAATCGACGCGCCCGGGGATTGAACTGCACGGCAATTCTTTTCGTCTTCTTTACGCGCAAATGATCAATAGACTGATAGGGAATGCGGCGCCTATAGGGCAACTGATTTGTGACAATTGTGACCACATAGCCCTGTGTGCGATTGACATAGCCTCGAAAACGCCTTTTTTGCGCGCCGGAAAAATACGCCCCCTCGACATACGTCCCGATCTCGAGCTCTTTTACTCTTTCACTTACATCACTCGCATAACTCTGCGTACAAAACTGTCCCAGCAGAAATATCAGAAATATCGAACAGGTCTTAAAAGCGCGAAAAAAAAAGAAAGACAAGATAGACGATCCGTGAATGGAAAATATTACGTTTTGTCTTTGGACGGAATATAGCGGTTGGCGAGCTCGACATAATCCTCGCGAATCGGCGAGAAAATATCGAGAGCGACACAGGGACCATCTACTGCCTCGGCCCGGTGTGGCACATGGGCGGGAATCAGAAAAGCTTCGCCGGGTTCAACCGTGCGGGTCTCACCATCAATCGTGAACTTCATCCTCCCCTCAATCATCATCCCCCCCTGTTCATGGGGATGGCTGTGCATCGGCACCACAGCACCCGCATCAAACTCAACGCGCGAGAGCATCAAATTCTCCCCATAAGGCGTCCGAATGCGCACGCCGGGCGCGACTTCGTTAGCAGGATACTCATCCCAATCAATAAACGACATCTTATATAGCTCTCGAAAAGTGTCCAACAGGAATATTTTCTGTCCTCTCAGGAGACCGCACGCGCCTCCGCGTCAATCGCGCCAAAAAGTTGTCGCGTCATCAAACGGGCAGCACTGGCGTGCATGCGCTGTCCCACAGCGGCGATTGGCCCACCGATTTGCACATCGCCCTCAAACGAAATCCGCGTATTCTCGCCTTCAGGGGCGAGTACCACAACGCCCTGTCCCTTGACAAACCCGGTCGTACCCTTGATATCGACCACCATCGTATAGCGCTCGGGCGGTTGAATATCTGAAAGCGTGACACTACCCGTGTATTTGCCGCGAACCGGACCAATCCCCGCTGAAACAGCCATATCGTAAACCCCATCTGCCCTGTGTTCCAGCTTGTCGCAGCCGGGCATACAACGAGCGAGCACCTCGGGATCGATAAGCAATTCAAAAGCGCGCTCAACCGTCGCGCCAATCGTGTGTGTACCAGAGAGTTTCAAAATGCCTCCTGAAAAAATACAGCCCCCTTCCCCGAAAGAGAAGGGGGCTGTAAAATCAAACTGCGCGTTCAATAGCCTGGCTCAATGCCCGTTGTGCGAACACGCGTGCCAAATGGGCGCGGTAATCGCCAGAAGCGTGGTGATCTTCCTGAAATTCCTCCACGCCATCAGCCGCATGGGTTGCCGCATCGGCAACAGCGTCAATACCCTGCCCCACAAGCGCGTCTTCGACCGCATGTGCGCGATACGCCGCAGGCGCAACACCGGTAATACCCACAGCCACAGAAGCGCAGTTGCCCGCATCATCCAGCGTCACCTGAGCCGCAACGCCTGCAAGGGCAAAACCGGACGCAGATTGTCGCATCTTGACATACGCACCACCCGAATTCTCGGACGGCGTCGCAATGCGAATACCCGTGAGGACCTCACCCGGTTGCAAATCTGTAATAAAGAGATCCACAAAAAAATCAGACGCAGCAACCGCGCGTTCACCATTGGGACCGACAATATCGAATTGTGCATCAAGGGCGAGCATGGTCGCTGGCCAATCAGCAGCCGGGTCAGCATGGGCAATACTCCCGCCCACAGTGCCTCGATTCCGCACCTGCGCATCGCCGATCTCCGCTGCGGTCTCGGGCAAAAGTGAACATTTTGAAGGCAACAAGCGATGGCTTTCCACAGCATAATGCGTGGCCAGAGCACCAATGGTAATGGTCTCATCGCCTGCAGTCACTCTTTTCAAGCCAGCAATACCGCCCAGATCAATAACGACCGAAGGCGCGGCAAGACGCAATTTCATAGACGGAATCAGACTGTGACCGCCCGCCAGTACTTTGGCATCGTCGCCGAACTCCTGCACCAGCCGCATCGCACTTCTCAGAGTTTTGGGTGCGTGATAATCAAAGGGGGTCATTGTTTATGTCTCCTGCATGAGTTTCCAGAGTTTTTCAGGGCGCAAAGGCAGATCAATATGTCGCACGCCAAAAGGTTTCAGCGCGTCAATCACCGCATTGGCTATCGCGGGCGTGGAACCAATCGTACCCGCTTCGCCCACACCTTTGACACCCATTGGATTGACGGGCGAAGGCGTAACGGTATTCGCCAGTTCAAAGCGCGGGAAATTATGCGCTTTGGGCAAAGCATAATCCATAAATGAACCGGTGATCATCTGCCCGCTTTCGTCGTAAATGGCTTCCTCGTAAAGGGCTTGTCCCACCCCCTGTGCAATACCGCCGTGTACCTGGCCTTCAACAATCAGCGGATTGATAATATTCCCGCAATCGTCAACGGCGATATAGCGCTGTATCTCGACCTCACCCGTATCTGCATCCACCTCGACCACGGCGATATGCGTACCAAAGGGATAGGTAAAATTCGGCGGCTCAAAAAAGTGCGACTCAGCCAAACCGGGTTCTGTTCCCTCCGGAAGTTCCACACCCACATGAGCCACCATCGCGATCTCGCCCAAAGTGAGACCCGACTCGGGCGCACCCTGAACGCAGTATTTGCCATCTTCAATCACGATATCCTGCGGATTGCTCTCCAGCAGATGCGCGGCGATATTGATCACCTTGTCTTTCACCTTACCCATCGCGTGTACCATCGCCGTACCACCTACAGCCGTCGCGCGACTGCCGAAAGTACCAATCCCGTATTGCACCGTATCCGTATCGCCGTGGATAATGCGAATATCGTCAATATCAACGCCCAAACCATCGGCAATAAGCTGGGCAAAAGTGGTCTCCTGCCCCTGTCCGTGAGGCGATACACCCGTGAGCACAGTCACCTTACCCGTGGGATCTATGCGCACAGTACTGCTCTCCCATCCACCCGCGGGCATCGCAGCCGAAGGACCCATACCGCAAATCTCCACATAAGTGGAAAATCCAATACCCAGGTATCGACCCTCTTCGCGCAATTGGGCCTGCTGCTCGCGCAAAGCCTCGTAATCGGCGATCTTGAGCGCCTTGTCAAGCGCAGCCGTATAGTCACCACTATCATAAGCCAGAGCAGTCCCCGTTTCATAAGGGAAAGCATCTTTATCGATAAAGTTATTGCGCCGCACCTCCAGAGGATCCAGATCCAGATCGTGCGCCACCACATCGATCATGCGCTCGATGAGATACGTGGCCTCGGGACGTCCCGCACCCCGATAGGCATCCGTCGCCATCTTATTGGTAAAAGCGGCCGTGAGATTCATCTGCACATTTTTAAATGTATAAGAACCGCACAACATCAATCCCGTAAGCGTGGGAATGGCCGGCGTGAGCAACTGATAATAAGCTCCCACATCAGCCGTAACCGTGTATTTGAGACCGAGGATCGTACCGTCGTCTTTCACCGCAAGCTCGACATCCCCGGTCTGATCGCGTCCGTGAATCGTATGCACAAAATTTTCACGCCGCCCTTCAATCCACTTCACGGGCTGCCCGAGATATTTCGCCATATGTCCAAGCAGGGCCTCTTCGGCATACACATTGAGCTTGCAACCAAAGCCACCGCCCACTTCCGGCGCAATAACGCGCACATGGTTCTCGGCCATACCCAGCATAACGGAGATTTGCGTGCGCAAAAGATGTGGAATTTGCGTAGATGACCACAAGTTGAGCTGATCTTTACCGGGTAAATATTGGGCAACCACGCCGCGTGTCTCCATCGGATTGGGAACCAGACGCTGATGGTCAATCCGCTGGCTGACGACGTGATCGGCCTCGGCAAAAGCCGCATCCACATCGCCCCCGGCAATGCTCCAGGTAAAAGCCATATTATCGTCCCAATCTTCGTGAATAACAGGCGCGCCATCGGCAAAAGCCGCATCAGCCGAATTTATCGCATCGAGAGGTTCGTAATCGACCTCGATCAAATCCAGTGCATCCTGGGCGATATACGCATCGGTCGCTGCAACAGCGGCGATGGGTTCACCGACAAAACGCACCTTTCCCGTAGCGAGCACGGGATGGTGGGGCACCTTAATACCCGGAAACCCCTCCGGATCTGTAGCCGCACAGGGAATCCCACCAATGACGTCTTTGACATCATCGCCAGTGACAACAGACTTGACGCCGGATAAATTTTGAGCCGCATCGGTATTAATACCATTGATGCGCGCATGGGCATAAGGGCTTCGCAAAATCGCGACATGCAACAAATTGGGCAGCTTAATGTCATCGACATAATGTGCAAGGCCCTGAATCAATCGGGGGTCTTCTCGGCGCTTAATACGGGCGCCAACAGATTTGCTAACTGGCATGGGGCGCCTCCTATCTGGTCATTTTTTTCGATGCGTACTGAACCGCATCGACAATGTGTTGATACCCTGTACAGCGGCACAAATTGCCTTCTATACCGCGTCGAATATCGGCTTCACTGGGTTTGGGATTGCGTTCTAAAAGCTGGTGCGCGGCAATAATCATGCCCGGGGTGCAAAAACCGCACTGCAATCCGTGACACTCCCAGAAGCCCTCCTGAATAGGGTGCAATTCACCATTTTGGGCAAAGCCCTCAATGGTCGTAATTTCAGCACCATCGGCTTGCACTGCCAAAACCGTACACGATTTGACAGCATCTCCATTGAGCATCACACTGCACGCGCCACAAAGGCTGGTCTCACAGCCCACATGCGTGCCAGTAAGCCCGACGACATCGCGCAAAAAATGCACGAGCAACATCCGCGGTTCCACGTCGTGACTTTGATGCTCCCCGTTCACAGTGACTTCAATTTTCACGCAAGCCTCCTTTGAAAAGGGGGGGGAAGAAAAAATAAACTTACACTCTCTCGCAAGATATGGCGCATGAGAACGCCATGCAAATAGTTTCTCTAACGCACAGGTGAACCGTCTAGGGATACGATCCATTATTTATTTTTTTCTTTATCTAATTTTTCGAGTGCTCTGCGGGCAGATTCTTGTTTGGGCCTCCACTTGAGAGCAGTTTGGAACGCCTCGCGGGCCTTTTGGATTTCGTTTTGATGAAGATAAATTTCCCCTATCCGGTTATATGCGTTACCTCTTGTCCGTTCTGAACCTGGTGGTAGAATTTGCAGACACGCTTTGAAGTATTCAAGACCGAGATCAAGTCTGTCTCCAGATTCCGCTAATATGCGTCCCAAAGCGTATAATGCATTCATTTTACGTGCTTGAAATGTTATTATCTTTTCAAATGATGAAATAGTTGTATCGCGCCTTACCGATAGTGAATCGGTCGTTATCTGGAGACATTGTTCCGCAGCGCGATATGCTCGATCAAGTTGTTTGAGACTCAGCAAATAAGTACGGAGCGTACTTAAGGCACGACTGGAAAAAGGGTGTTGTTGCACATAAGATTCGAGCAACTCAACGGCTTCTTCAAGGCGTTCTGTTCGACTGAGATACCCACTAAGCTGTAAAACGGGTAATTCACTGGACGGATCTTTTTCTAACGCAGTTCTCAATTCCTGTTCTGCTTTATCCAACTCATCTTTTCTGCGATAAATTGTAGCTTGTGCTAAATGTCCCCTGATGGGATCGCGCATCTTAATCTGATCAGCCTGATTTTGGGCTTCTTTTTTCTTTCCCCCCAAAATACCCGGTGCATTGAGGTGATAGCCCATTAAGAAAAACCGTGCCTGAATATGATCCGGATCTAAGGCAATAGCTTTCTCAACAGCTTTTTTTGCATTACGGGCGTATCCAGGTTTTCTAAAAATGCTGGCTTTAATCCCTTTTTGACCATACATTTGCGCCAGCCAATAATGATAATTGGCATTTTGGGAATCGGATTTAGTGGCTTTCTCAAAATGGTCAAAAGCATCATCTGTTCTGCCATCCCAAACTGCGAATCGCCCCAGAAGAAAATGTATCTCGCCTCTATCCGACGATGTTTTTAAGAGCGTTTGCAAATGCGCCTCTGCCTCCTCATAGTGCCCGGCAATAAATGCGTCAAAAACCTGGCGCAACGACGCATCGGCCTTTCCCATCGAGAGCAGAATCCACAGAGCCAGAATTAAATATCTCAAACGCATTATTTTTTACCCCTTTCGTAATTTGGCGAGATAGCAACTACCCATTATACAACAGGAGAAATCCATGAAAACGCTTTATTACGTCGCCGACCCCATGTGTTCCTGGTGCTGGGGATTTCAGCCAGTACTGGAAAAAGTAAAAGAAGCCGTACCCAAAGAATTGTCACCCGTATATATCATGGGTGGATTGGCGCGCGACACCGATGACCCCATGCCCGATGCGATGCGGGCGCATATCCAGCGCGCATGGCGCGAAGTCGCAGCCATAACAGGTGCGAATTTCAACTGGGACTTTTGGAAAAAATGTGAACCGAGGCGATGCACATATCCATCTTGCAGGGCATTTTATGCGGCTCAAAATCAGGGAGCGGGAACTGAGATGTTCGAGGCAATCCAACGCGCCTATTATCGGGAAGCACGCAACCCATCAGATGCAGAAGTCCTCGTTGCATTGGCGGGTGAAATCGGGTTAGACACACAGCAATTTGCCCGCGACCTATCCTCACCCGAAACAGAACAACAGATGCAAGATGGATTTAACATCAGGCGGTCGATGAACGCCAATCAATTTCCAAGCCTCGTCATAAGAAACAACGCGTCCGCAACCTTCATCACCCGAGGGTATAACGACGCGGAAACCGTATTGGCCTACCTGCACGCCGCACTAAAATAAAAAAATCCGCATTTTGTGCAACTCGATAAGCGCGTATTTCTCGTACATTCACAGCACAGAGAACATCGCCTTGACATCCATGAGAAGTTTTGAAATATTAAAGCCCAATATATCTGCAACCAAAATGGGAAGGAGAGCGCAGAAATGGCCGACCAAAACATACCGACACAAGATCAACAAAACGAATTATTATTCATGCAACTGGTCATGATGTTTCAGGGCATGGCATTGCAAAACCTGGGCAAAGTGATGAACCCGGTAACCAACCAGATCGAGCGCAACCTGGACCAGGCCAAAAACATGATTGACCTCCTGGGCATGTTGGACGAAAAAACAAAAGGCAACTTAAACGACAACGAGCAAAAATTAATGGAACACGTATTATTTGAACTGCGAATGAACTATGTGGATGAGCTCAAAAAGGATGAAGCCGCAGAAGAGCAAGAAGAAGAGCAAACAACAGAAGAGCAAGAAGAAGATAACAGCACTGAGGAGAAAAAAAATTGAGCACACCCCAAAAATGGTCGGCTTGCTGCTTACTACTCATCATGTATCTACCCTTGAGCTGTGCTTATTACTCCACATCTGCCACGGGCAGTGGTGGCATCCGCTCCGTCGCTGTGCCGCTCCTCGACAACGAAAGCCTCGAAGCCAGTATTCACCAGGCATTGACAGACAGCTTAATACAGGGATTTGTCTCTGATGGTGCCCTGCGCGTAGTCGAAGAAGATCAGGCCGATGCCGTACTGCAAGGCACTGTACTGGAAATCAAAGAAGAACCCTTTACCTACGGCGGACAAGTGAGTGCCGAACAATATCAAATCTCCGTCTATGTAAAAATGGCCTTTTACGACACGCGAGAAAAACAAACACTCTGGGAAATTGACCGCATGCGCGGCTACGGCATCTACGACGCGGCAAGCCAACGCGACCTCGCCCGCACACAAGGCATCGGCGACGCGCTACGCATGCTCTCCAAAGACGTCGTAGATCGAACCCAGGTAGGCGGATGGTAAAAAAAGGAAATATATATGCCTGAAGAAAACGTCGTCGTCGATGACTTCATGCAACTGATCGGCGGCACGCCCCTGATACGCTTAAACAGTATGGCGACATCCGACATGGCCGAAGTCGTCGTCAAAATGGAATCCTTAAATCCGGCTCGCACGGTAAAAGATCGCATAGCCCTATCCATGATCGAAGCCGCAGAACGCGACGGACACTTAAAACCCGGCATGACCATCGTCGAACCGACCAGTGGCAACACCGGCATTGGTCTGGCAATGGTCGCAACCGCGCGAGGTTATCGCCTGATACTAACCATGCCCGACTCCATGAGCCGGGAACGACGCGACCTGCTCGAAAGTTACGGCGCCGAACTGGTCTTAACCCCGGGCGACCTCGACATGCCCGGCGCTGTCGCAGAAGCCGAACGAATCCTCAACGAATCGCCCGAAACCACTTTTATGCCCCAGCAATTTAACAACCCTGCCAATCCAGAAATACACCGCCAAACCACAGCCCGGGAAATATTAGAAGCCGTTGACGGCCACCTCGACGTCTTTGTCGCAGGCATAGGCACGGGAGGAACCATCACAGGCGTGGGCGAAGTTTTAAAAACCGAATTAGACCACATACGCGTAGTCGCAGTCGAACCCGCCAAATCCCCGGTCCTATCGGGCGGAGAGCCAGGATTACACGGCATCCAGGGCATCGGCGCGGGATTCGTACCCTCAGTACTCAACCGCGATGTCTTTGACGCGCTCATATGCGTACGCGACGAAGACGCCATCAAAACAGCTCGCAAACTTGGACGCGAGGAAGGCATTCTCGCCGGCATATCCGCCGGAGCAAATGTATTCGCCGCCCTGCAAATCGCCCGCGACCTCGGACCGGGCAAGCGAGTCGCAACCATAATCTGCGACTCGGGCGAGCGGTACTTCAGCGTACCCGAATTCTTACAAGCGTAGTTAATCCCACTTACAACCGGAGACCCTCATGAGCAATATCCCCAATTACTTGAAAAATTACGCCGACCTCTACGCCGACAACCCGCGTGCTGCCGCACTACAGTGGTTTCGCGAAGCGCGTTACGGCCTGTTCTTACACTATGGACTCTACTCTCTAATAGGACGACATGAATGGGTGCAACTGCGAGAACTCATACCCGTAGCCGAATATGCAAAACTCATTGACGACTTCACCGCTGAAAACTTCGATGCCGAGCGCATCGCGCAATTTGCCGTTGACTGCGAAATGAAATACATCAACATCACCACGCGGCATCACGACTCATTTTGTCTATTCGACACAGCGGAAACGGATTTCAACAGCACCAATGCCCCAGTGGGACGCGACCTGATCAAAGAACTGGCCGAAGCGTGTGATCGACACGCACTCGGACTGTGTTTGTACTATTCCCACGGAAGGGACTGGAAACATCCACATGCCCCCAACAACGACGAATGGGGTGGACAGGCAAGACCCAAATACGACCCGCCCGAACCGAGCTATGCCACGGGCGCGGCGCACAACCTGCAAATCTATCTCGACTTCATGCAGGCGCAAATCACAGAACTGCTCACAAATTACGGACCCGTAGCCGCAATCTGGCTGGACGGTATTGCCGTTCCCAACAACGGCGACAAAGAAAAATTTAAAAGTCAGGAACTCTACGACTATATCCACAGCGTACAACCGCAAGTGCTTGTCTCCTACAAACAGGGCTTGCTGGGCACCGAAGACTTTCAGGCACCTGAACATCAGGCTGTAACACAGACAAACAAACCCATGGAAATCTGCACCACAATGTGTTCTGGACCAGGTGGAAAAGGCGTATCCTGGGGCTATCTCGCCGAAGGAGGCCACCACAAAAATGAGGAAGAAGTTTGGACGGCATTGACAGCAGCGCGGGAAAGCGGTTGCAATCTATTGTTAAACACCGGACCCCTGCCCGATGGATCACTCGACGAAAAAGATGTACCAGTACTGCTCGCAGTGGGCGAACGCATTCGCAAAGAGGGCTTCCCGGGAGAGGGAGCCTGATCTATCGTGTCAGTTCAAACAATCGACATACAGGAACCCCAACACCTGAAGCAACGATCGCCCTGGTGGGCAATTGCACTGGCTGTATTGATCACCGTATCAATCAACGCAATCATCCCCTATACCCATCACTACATGCACACCATATCACTGGTCGAAGGCATGATACCGATGGGTATTTTAATGCCATTTTTGGTACTGATCTTTATCGTAAACCCCGTGCTGCGCGCTCTGGGATATGCATTACAACCCTGGGAATTGATCTTCATTTTCGCCGTTGGCTACGTAAGCATGTCCATCAATGAATTGCTCGGGCGCGTACTGGCAACCTATGCCGTAATGCACTACATGGCAACGCCGGAAAACCTCTGGGAAGAATACGTCTTTGGCCTCGTCCAACCCTATCTCGTAGTAGAAGACGCCAAAGATCAACTGGCCTGGTTTTACGAGGGCCTGCCTCGCAACGCAACCATCCCCTGGGCAATCTGGATACGCCCCACATTCTGGTGGCTGAGCTTTATCGCCGCGCTCGGCCTGGGATCAGTCGCACTGGCGACAATCTTGCGCCGGCAATGGGTCGAACAAGAGCGATTGCCATTTCCCTTTGCACAAGTCGCCGAAGAACTGGCTGAGACAGCAGGACCAAAGGGATTTCCCGAATACATGAAACAGCCGCTATTCTGGGCTGGCTTTTCCATTCCCGCGGTTATCGTCCTGTGGTACATCATCGGCTACTTCGATCCCAGCTTCCCCGTAATTACCGTAGGGATCCAAAATTACACAATCTCATTGGGACGGTATGTGCCCTTCCTGCACGGGCGGCTCAACTTCTTAATTATCGGGTTTGCGTACTTTACCGACTTACAGGTCTTATTTTCTATCTGGGTATTCTGGGTACTCACCTGGCTTCAAATGGGAATAACCAATCGCATGGGCCTGGCAGAGGGCCTGGGAGAATTTGCCGGCACGCGACAGCAAGCACTGGGCGGATTCATCGTCTTTTGTCTATGGGGATTGTGGATTGCGCGAACCCACATAAAGGCAGTCTTCCAACAGGCATTTCGCCAAACAAAAAATATGGACGACCAGAACGAATTGATGTCCTACCGCACTGCAGTCGCCACATTTCTCGCCTGTGCTCTATTTGCCATGTTCTGGTTATTCAAGGGAGGGATGACACCGTTTTGGGCCATATTGGTCACGGTGTTCTGGTTTGTTTTTTACACCGGATTTGCCAAAATCGTAGCAATGACCGGACTCGTATTCCTGGAATCGCCCAGCAGCTTGGGCACCGGCATAATGGGATTTGCACCGCCCGATTCACTATCGCCAAACACAATTACCATGCGGCAACAAGTAGGCAGCATGTATCAAAACGGCAAAAGCTTCACCATGCCCGCTGCCGCCCATGCCGCCCGGTTGAGCATCGGCCTGGGCAATCGGGCGCGCGTACTGGGCTTGACCATCGCGTTTGCATTTGTGTTTTCGCTTATCGCCGCCGCCGCATCGACAATTTACCTGGGCTATACCGACGGCGCATTTAATTTTGGCTCGTACATGTTTCGGGTTGCCGCACCGCGTTATTACGACGGCATAGTATCATCCATCCGCGACATTGGCAAAGAGACCCACTACGGTCTTCGGATGGCATTTACCGCATTTGGCGCACTGACAATGGGCATCTTAACCCTGTGCCAATACCGATTCACCTGGTGGCCGCTCCATCCCATCGGCTTTACAGTCGTAACCTTTTATTCCGCACGCACCGCCATCTTATCCGTATTTCTCACCTGGCTGATTAAATTTATCATCTTCCGCCTGGGAGGAATTGCGCTGTACCGCAGGGCAAAACCCTTTTTCATCGGCATGATCGTGGGATACACCCTATCGCTCATCGTGAGCATGAGCGTCGATCTCATCTGGTTCCCCGGGCAAGGGCACAATCTGTTTTGGGGTGATTAATTAAACGCCCTGCTTACTTTGCAACACCTGCGACACCCAATCGGACAATCGGGTATTGAGCGGCTTTAACATCACGAGCGCATCTTCGCGGGGGTGTGTATAATACGCTTTTCTGATCGCCAGGGTCTCAAACCCCATCTTCTTATACAGATCAATCGCAGCACAATTGGACATACGCACTTCCAGAGACACCACACGCGCCCTTGTCTCCAACAGATCAAATACAGCTTTCAGCGTTCTTCTGCCCAGCCCCTTTCTTTGAAAATCAGGCGCAATAGCCAAATTCACCAGATGAAATTCCCGACCAATCAAAAACCCCACGACATAGCCCGCAACCTCGCGCTCTACCATAACCACCCGGCAAAAACTGTTTTTGCGATTGCGTGCAAACTCAAAATCGCGGCGTGTCCAGGGAGTGGAAAAAACAGCCGTTTCAATCTTTATAACCCGGTCGAAATGCGAAGGGAGCATCTCCACCAGCACGGGTGTCACGGAATTATTCATCACCAGTCAAACGCGCTTCGCGCACGCGCTCTGCTTGTGTTCGCCGCAAATAAAAAGGCTCTGCCGTCTCCATATCATCCACCTCTCCCCGTTCACAATGCGCCTGACCCAGCAATGCAACAGCCCCAGCAGTGGGGCGTCCCAGAGTTGCATTTGCAAAATACGCATCTCTTCCCAACGCATCGACAATAACATCGCGATAAGCCTCTGCCCCATCTCCCACCACAGTCACGGGACGCGGCAGACGCGTGACCCAATTGGAAACCGCATCGGCGCGATCGGGAATTCTCGAAATCGGATCCCCCGCAACGAGATCATATACCCCCGCATACACATCGCCTCGCCGGGCGTCCAGCATAGGACAAACAGGCACCCCTTCTACCCCCGACCCAAAAGCCATTGCCGCAAGGGTTGACACGCGCAAAAATTTAAGATTCGCACCGCGGCACAGCCCCTTCGCCAGGCCCATACCGATACGCAATCCCGTAAACGAACCGGGACCAGCAGCCACAGCCACGCCATCCAGATCACCGACACTTAAACCCGCCTCCCGCAACACCATCTCAACCATCGGCTGCAACCGTTCCGAATGATGTGAACCCAATTCCAACGTGTATTCCACAACCACGCGAGCATCGCAGGCCAAAGCCACACTGCATACCGCTGTTGAAGTCTCAATACCCAAAAATTTTGTCAACTTGCAATACCTCAAAACAACTTACTTTGTGACCCGTCCTCAGGCGGCGTCTTCCCCAAATGCAAATACGCCCGCGCCGTCGCTTGCCGCCCCCGATGCGTGCGCACCAGGAACCCCTCCTGAATCAGATAGGGTTCATACACCTCCTCCAGCGTATCTGTCTCTTCACTCAGCGCAGCACCCAGATTATTCAAGCCAACGGGACCCCCATCGAATTTATCGATCAGCGTTTCCAGCAATCTGCGATCCATTTCATCCAATCCCTTTGCATCCACCCCCAACAGTGCCAGTGCCTTAACCGCAACTTCTTCTGTAATCACCCCATCGGCACGCGCCTGTGCATAATCTCGAGACCGCGACAACTGGCGCCCGGCGATGCGCGCTGTTCCCCGCGACCTGTAGGCAATTACATGTGCGGCATCCTCTTCAATCTCAATACCCAAAATACGCGCAGCCCTCATCACAATAGCCTGCAACTCTTCCGGAGCGTAAAAATCCAGCCGCTCCAGCAAACCAAAGCGCGTTCGCATCGGCGCTGTGAGCAATCCCATTCGCGTTGTTGCGCCCACCAGAGTAAAGGGCTCAAGCGGAATTTGATACGACCTGGCACTCGGTCCGCTATCGATCATAATATCCAGCGTAAAATCCTCCATAGCCGAATACAAATGCTCTTCTACCACCCGATTCATGCGATGAATCTCGTCGATAAACAGCACATCGCGCTCATTCAAATTCGTCAAAATCCCCGCCAGATCAGCCGGGCGCTCCAGCACCGGTCCCGATGTCACATGAATTTCAACTTCAAGCTCGTGCGCGATCACATAAGCCATCGTCGTTTTGCCCAGACCGGGAGGCCCGTGCAACAAAATGTGATCCATAGCCTCATTGCGATGACGCGCAGCCTCCACGGCAATACGCAAATTCGTCTTCGCCTTCTCTTGCCCGACCATATCGTCAAATCGAATTGGACGAATCCGTTGATCGCGCTCAAGTTCGTCGCCATCCTGAAATTCGGGATCGGTAAATCGTTCATCCATAAAATAGCCTTATGCTGCTAAATACTCCTCAACGACCGTTTAATCACTTCCTCAATCGGCGCGTCGTCACCCAGCTCCTGCAAGACAGTCGCAACAACTTTGCGCGCCTGCACCGGATTCGCGCCCAAGCCCGACAAAGCGGCAGCGGCTTCGTCTAATACATCGGGATCTGCATGCTCCACGGCATCGGAAGTAAAATCTTCTGGCGCAATATCGCCAATCTTATCCTTCATCTCCAGCACCAGGCGCTGCGCGAGCTTTTGACCAATGCCTTTGATGCGCGTCAACCCCCGGGCATCTTCTGCGGCAACCAACCGCCTGAAATCGGCAATGGGAATACCGGACAAAATTTTCAATGCCATCGGCGGCCCAATACCCGAAACCGCGATCAGGCGCTCAAACAAATCGCGCTCGGACACAGAGGCAAACCCGTAAAGCGTCATCGCATCTTCTCTCACATAGAGATGAGTGAGAACTTTTACGCGCCCATCCTCAACCACAAGCGATTCATAGCTCGACAGTGAAATATTGACGTGATACCCCACGCCCTGAACATCCACAATGACATGAGTCGGGTGTTTTTCGACCAGTTGCCCTTCTAAAAACGCAATCATTGTATCATCTTCCCCTTCGGTTCAATCGCCGCCGCGACTTCGCACTCACGCCGATTTCCTTGAGTTTCTCATCAAAACGACTCTGTTCCCTACCGCCCTGTTTCAACGCCTCAATTTTCTCTGCCAATTTATTTTGCCGTACCCCAGGTCCCTGCACAGCAACCTTCTGATGCGCGTGGCACAGGGCAATCGCCACGGCATCTGTCGCATCAAACCCCTGATCCACTGCTTCTTTCCCAAGCAATCGCTGGATCATAAATTGCACCTGTTCTTTGGACGCACTCCCCCGGCCCACAACAGCTCGCTTCACTTCGCGGGGCGAGTACTCAAAAATGGGCAAATCGGAATTGGCCAGCGCCGTCAAAATAGCCCCACGCGCCTGACACAACTTAATCAGCGATTGCGTATTGACACCGTAAAAAACAGATTCAAGCGCAACTTCATGCGGGCCTGCATCTGCGACCAGCGCGAGCAAGTGATCGTAGATATAGAGCAAGCGCTGGGGGAAAGACATTTTATTACCGGGGCGAATACAGCCGCATTGCAGCAACCGATTTTTCCGGTTCTGGTGCTCAACCAGACCAAAACCAGTCACCACACTACCCGGATCAATACCCAGAATGATCACGTGAACCACCTTTTGAAGTGTGAAGGGGGAAGTGTGAAGGGGGAGGGGAATCAAGCTGTAAGGGCTGCTAATTCACTATCGTCAATCTCAAAATTGGCATATACCCGCTGCACATCGTCATTGTCTTCGAGCATTTCCATCAAGGACAACAATTGCTGTGCGGTTTTGCCTTCAACGGGCACAGTACTTTGCGGAACGCGCGTCAATTCAGCACGTTCAATTTCAATGCTCGCATCTTCAATCGCTTTGCGAACACTTTCAAAATCGGGCAGAGATGCATAAACCTCGTAGATAGTCTCTTCCTCTACAATATCTTCGGCACCAGCATCTAAAACGATCAGCATCAGTTCTTCTTCTTCCACGCCCTCTTTGGGCACTGAAATCAGGCCCTTTTGCTCAAACACCCACGCCACGGCACCACTTTCGGCCATACTGCCATTGTATTTGCTAAACAAATGCCGCACTTCGGATACCGTGCGATTTCGATTATCTGTCAGAGTTTCAACAAACATGGCCACACCACCCGGCCCGTACCCCTCGTAAATCGCACCTTCATAAGACTCGCCTTCAAGCTCTCCCGTACCCTTTTTAATCGCGCGCTCAATATTCACCATGGGCATATTTTCCGCCTTAGCGCCTAAAACAGCCGCACGCAGACGGGGGTTATTCGCTTCATCGCCGCCCTCGCGAGCCGCCACAGTAATCTCCCGAATCAGCTTGGTAAACGCCTTGCCTCGAGCCGCGTCCTGACGACTCTTGCGATGCTTGATATTTGCCCATTTAGAATGTCCAGCCATCCTTCTATACTCCTTTTCTCATATCCTGTTATCCCAATCCAAATGTAGTCAGAAGCCCGCAGTTGTGCAATAGGAAATACGCTATTTACGAACTTGCAACATATCCATAAATTCCCATACGGGCATAGCATCCAAATCCGCCCCATCAAACACAGCCAACACATCGCGCACCTGACGCATCTCAAACTGCGTCGTCATATTTTCCACAAACTTTTCCACAAGTAAGGGCGCGGCCTCCCGACGCCTTCTTCGATGCCCAATGGGATATTCAACCGTCACGGCCTCTGTGGCCGATCCCTCTTTGAAAAACACCTGCACAGTATTGGCAATTGACCGCTTTTGCGGATCGTGATAATCCCGTGTAAACCGCGCGTTTTCCGTCACCACCATCTTCTCTCTCAACGCATCAATACGCGCGTCCCCTGCGCGCTCCTCTTCATAGTCATCTGCGGTCAAATCGCCAAAAATCAGCCCTATCGCCACCATATATTGCAAACAGTGATCCCGATCTGCGGGATTGTACAGCGGACCGGTCTTATCGATAATTTTTATAGCGGCTTCGTGTGTCTCAATCACCACCCGCTCCACCATCTTCAAACGCGGTGCCACCTCATTGTGCAACACAAACGCGGCTTCTACAGCTGTCTGTGCGTGAAATTCAGCTGGAAAAGACACCTTGAACAACACATTTTCCATCACATAAGAACCGTACACGCGCTGAAACTGAAACCGGTCACCATTCCACAAACGATCGTAAAACCCCCAGACAGGTGCAGACAGAGCCGTTGGATATCCCATCTCGCCTCGCTTTGTCTGCAATGCCAAAAACACACCGCGCGCTGTCGCATCTCCCGCCGCCCAACTCTTGCGCGAACCCGTATTGGGCGCATGCCGATAGGTTCGCAAAGGACCCAAATCGCACCACACCTGCGACAATGCATTGACCACCTGCCCCTCATCGCATCCCAACAGACCAGCAGAGACCGCTGCGCTCGCCAACTTCACCAAAATCACATGATCCAGTCCCCGGGCATTAAAACTATTTTCCAACGCCATCACGCCCTGAACCTCATGCGCCTTGATCATCGCCACAAACACATCCCGCATCACCAGTCCTTCTCTCCCCTGTGCGCGTTGCGTGCGCGACATCCAGTCCGCCACTCCGAGAATTGCACCCAGATTATCTGAAGGATGGCCCCACTCTGCTGCCAACCACGTATCGTTAAAATCCAGCCAGCGCACCAGTGTCCCAATATTAAACGCAGCAGTCACCGGATCGAGTTCGCAATCCGTACCCGGTACCCGCGCACCGTGCGGCACAATTGTTCCAGGCACCACGGGACCGAGCATCTTCGCACACTCGGAAAACCGCAATGCCAGCACCGCACATCCCAAACTATCCATCAGACACAATCGAGCCGTCTGAAAAGCCTCCGTGGAATTCACCTCATAATCCAGCACGTACTGTGCGATAGTCACCAGTTCTCTATCCGGCACCCGATCATCCATAGCAATCCTCAAGCTATTAGCCCCTTTCTTCCAAAGGCACATAATCTTGCGCCTCTACCCCCGTGTATTCCGCCAGGGGTCGAATCAGCCTATTATCCGCCCGCTGTTCCATCACATGAGCAGCCCAGCCGCTACAGCGACTGACCACAAATATGGGCGTAAAAAGCGCCGTCTCAATACCGGCC
The DNA here is from genome assembly GCA_026705765.1 of Gemmatimonadota bacterium. NCBI lineage: Bacteria > Pseudomonadati > Gemmatimonadota > Gemmatimonadota bacterium. Next base: position 8,314 of record JAPPAB010000118.1, on the reverse strand, counting down.
ATATGATATGCTGTTGCCGAATAAAAATCCAGATTTGGAAACAACTTTTTCTCATCCCACATAACCCGCTCAATCGCTTCAGAAATCTCGTACAGACGCATATCGCCCATTGCTGCACTCACCTGACGCGCCCAATCTTTAATAATCGCATTGCGCGGATCTCGCACGCGATAAACCCCGTGCCCAAACCCCATAATCAACTCTCTGCGCGCCAGCATCTCTCGCACACCTATTGCCGCGTCTTCAGGCGTCTCGAACTGCTCGATCAATTCCATTGCCCGCTCGTTTGCACCCCCGTGCAAAGGCCCGCTCAAAGTGCCAATTGCCCCGGTGATACATCCATAAAAATCGGCAAGCGTAGAAGCGCATACTCTCGCCGTGAATGTCGAGGCATTAAACTCGTGCTCGGCATATAAAATCAACGACGCATCCATCATCCGGCATTCCAACTCCGAAGGTGTCTCCGCTTTGAGCATGCGCAAAATATAAGTCGCGTAATCATCCACATCCACATCCAAAACATCGGCACCTCTATGCCAGACCCCCAGCATAGAGGGCAATGCACCCAAAAGCCTTATAGCCACAGCCCCACCATCTCCCAAATCCCGCTCTGGCTCGGCAATACCAAGTGCCGACACACCGGTTCGCAAAACATCCATCGGATGCGCGTCAGAAGGCAACAAACGCAGAACCCTTACAACCAGATCGGGCAACTGCCGGTGCGCTCGCAACTGCGTTCTCAACGCATCCAATTCCCTTTCAGTGGGCAGCGCACCCCACAACAACAAATGCAAGACCTCCTCAAAACAGGCAAATTGTGCCAGATCTTCAATCGCATAGCCCCGATAGTGCAACCCGTGACCTTCTGCCCCCACAGTACAAATCGATGTACTCCCAGCCTTGACCCCTCTCAAACCTGCCGTCTGTTTGCTCACATTATCCTCCTCTCAAAAAAAGGTCGTGAGCATTTTTACTCACGACCTTTTCCTGTAAAATCTCCTCAGGCGATTCACGCGCCATAAAGTCGATTGACCTGCGCCTCATACCCGTAATAATCCAGCAATTCGTAGAGTTCTTCACGCGTCTGCATCTCGTTTATCAACACGCCCTGTGCGCCCTGTGTCCGCAGGATTTTATACGCCTGATAAGCAGCCGCATTCATCATTCTAAACGCCGTAAGAGGATACAACACCATGGCGATACCAGTACCTCTCATCTCATCCAGATCAAACAGAGGCGTTTGTCCAAACTCGGTGAGATTCGCCAGCACTGGCACAGAAAGCCTTTGGACAAATGCGCGAAAATCCGCCAGTGAACGCAAGGCTTCTGCAAAAATCGCATCCGCACCTGCGGCAATGTATTTCTGGGCGCGATCGAGACCGCATTCCAAACCCTCATTGGCCACGGAATCCGTTCGCGCCATAATCACAAACTCGCGGTCTGACCGCGCATCAACCGCTGCTTTGATTCGGTCGCACATCTCCTCGGCAGGCACCACCTGCTTTCCCGGGCGATGTCCGCACCGTTTTTGCAATACCTGGTCTTCAATATGAACAGCGGCAACGCCAATTTTTTCCAGCGTCTTTACCGCGCGACCAATGGAAAAAGAAGTACCGCCGAACCCGGTATCGATGTCAACCAGCAGCGGCAAATCCGCCACATCTGTAATCCGCCGAGCATCCTCGACCACATTATCCAGCGTTGTAATGCCCAAATCGGGCAACCCATAAGAGGCAGCAGCCACGCCCGAACCAGAAAGATAAAGCGCGCGAAATCCCGCCTGTTTTGCCATCAGCGCAGATACGGCATTGATAGTACCCACAATCTGCAAGGGTCGTTCTACATCCAGTGCCGCCCTGAACCTGCGCCCGGCTGACATCATCTCCTCCTGTAGCGAATCAACGAATCAACGAATCAACGAACCCCGCCCATCCCCCCAAAATCAGTGTATTGCCATTCGTCTATTCGTCTATGCTTCTACTAATTCGCGATCGTGTTCGGATTCCTCAATAACCTTTTGTGTCACATCGTGGGGAACAGGCTCGTAGTGTGAAAACTCCATGGTATAATCACCTGTACCCTGCGTCATAGAACGGAGAGAGGTCGAATATTTGTAGAGATCGGCCAGTGGAACCTCGGCGTGAATGACCTGGAAATTGCCTTCGGGATCCATGCCTTGAATGCGTCCGCGTCGCCCATTGAGATCCGCCATCACATCCCCCATATAGGAATCGGGAACAACGACGTGAACTTTATAAATAGGCTCTAATAAAATGGGTCTGGCATCCATAAATGCATTTTGAAATGCGAAGGAACCCGCCAGCTTAAAAGCCATATCAGAAGAATCGACCGGATGGAAGGATCCATCGTAAACTGTGACCTGTGTATCGACAACGGGATACCCGGCGAGCACGCCGCGTTCCATGCATTCCACAACACCTTTTTCAACAGCCGGAATAAATTTCCCGGGAATTGCACCGCCTACGACCTCATCAATAAATTCAAAACCATCACCGCGCTGCCTGGGCGCAATGCGCAAATAAGCTTCGCCATATTGACCGCGTCCACCGCTTTGCTTTCTGTGCCGATACTGCGCTTCTGCACGCGACTGAATGGTCTCGCGGTACGGTATTCGCGGTTCGGTCACCTCTATATCCACGCCAAACTTGCTCTTCAACTTGTCAAACACAACCGTCAAATGCAACTCGCCCTGTCCCTGGGCAATAATCTGGCGCAATTCCGCATCATACCCGGCGATAAAGCTCGGGTCTTCTTCGTGAATGCTGTGCAATCCCATGCTAATTTTGTCTTCGTCGCCACGCGATTTGGGTTCTACGGCCACGCGAATCAAAGGGTGTGGAAATTCGACCGGCTGAATTTGCAAGCGCGAGTTCCTGCTGCAAAGCGTATTGCCCGTATGCGTATCCTTTAGCTTGATCAACGCGCCAATATCACCTGCACCCACAACGTCCATATCCTCGCGCTTTCCGCCACTCATCGAATAAATTTGACCGATGCGCTCATTGGCTCGGCGATTGGGATTAAACACATCGTCGCCAGATTCGACACTGCCGGAATACACGCGCAAAAATGACAGATCGCCCACAGACTCGGAAATCGTTTTGAACACCACAGCAGATAGAGGGTCATTATCGCTTACGGCAAGTGCCACTTCTTCTTCAGACCCTTCTTTATATGCTGTGGGAATTGGCAAGTCGAGCGGACCCGGCGCGAAGGAAGACAAAAAATCGAGCAATAAATCAACACCGATATTTTTGCTGGCGGCACTCACAAAAATGGGAAACAAAGTGCGATTGACCATTCCGATTTTTAATCCTTGTGCGATCTCTTCATCTGTCAATTCCCCTTCTTCTAAATAGCGTTCAATCAAATCGTCGTCACTTTCGGCAACCCCTTCAACCACCTGTTCCCTCAATGCCTCAGCCTGATCTTGCCATTCTTCGGGAATCTCTGAAGCTTCGGCTTTGCCATTGGTGTAGGTTACCAATTTCATCTGCAAAATATCGATGATCTGATTAAACCCTTCACCGGCATTGACCGGAATCTGAAAGGGAACAGCCCCATTTCCAAAATGCTCCTGAATTGCTGAAACCGCACCATCGCAATCGGCAAATTCCCTATCGACGTGATTGATTAAAAACACAGTTGCGCGATTAAAATCATCGGCAAAACCGAATGCCTTATCCGTTCCAATCTCTACACCACTGGTCGCATTGACCAGCGTAAGCGCAATATCAGATGCCCAAATCGCGGTTTTTGCATCGCCAATAAAGTCAGCATAACCCGGAGTATCCAAAATATTCATTTTGGTACCCTTCCAATCGCAGTGCAACATGGATGTACTGATAGAGATTTTGCGCTCAACTTCTGCATCGGTATAATCCGACAGTGTATTTCCCTCATCCACTGAACCGAGTCGATTGGTTGCACCAGCAGAAAACATCATGGCTTCGGCAACGGACGTTTTGCCCGTGCCGCCGTGTCCCGACAGGGCGATATTCCTGATATTTTCAGGTGTATATCTATTCACTGTAACCTCCTTAATATCATTACTAAATACCCGTTCTAAAATTCGAAAAATAAGGCGCATATAATTGCAAAACAAATGGATTTTGTCAAGTACTCTTTTGATCTTGTATAATAAAAAAAGCCCGGATTTTTATGTCCGGGCTTTTTTAGATTCCTGGCAACGACCTACTCTCCCACAAGGTCTCCCAAGCAGTACCATCGGCGCTGGAGGACTTAACTTCTCTGTTCGGAATGGGAAGAGGTGTTTCCCCTCCGCTATAGCCACCAGGAAAAATTTAATTGAATACGAATTGAGCACCAAACAAAGCACAGAAGCGATCTGCTGAAAAATGTATAAAAAGGTCAAGCCTCACGGCTGATTAGTATCACTCGGCTGAACGCATTGCTGCGCTTACACCTGTGACCTATCGACCTTGTAGTCTACAAGGAGCCTTTAGGTGGGTTATCCCACGGGATATCTTATCTTGGAGTGGGCTTCGCACTTAGATGCTTTCAGCGCTTATCCCTTCCGAACATAGCTACCCAGCAATGCCCCTGGCGAGACAACTGGTACACTAGAGGTTCGTCCATCCCGGTCCTCTCGTACTAGGGACAGCTCTCCTCAAATATCCTGCGCCCACGACAGATAGGGACCGAACTGTCTCACGACGTTCTAAACCCAGCTCGCGTACCGACTTTAATTGGCGAACAGCCAAACCCTTGGGACCTTGTCCAGCCCCAGGATGTGATGAGCCGACATCGAGGTGCCAAACCTCCCCGTCGCTATGTACGCTTGGGGGAGATAAGCCTGTTATCCCCAGAGTACCTTTTATCCGTTGATCTCCGGCGCTTCCACGCGCAACCGCCGGGTCACTAAGCCCTGCTTTCGCATCTGCTCGACCTGTATGTCTCGCAGTTAAGCTCCCTTATGCCTTTACACTCTTCGCGCGATTACCAACCGCGCTGAGGGAACCTTTGGGCGCCTCCGTTATCTTTTGGGAGGCGGCCGCCCCAGCCAAACTTCCCACCTGGCAGTGTTCCCAATCCTGATTCAAGGATCGAGGTTAGAATTCCAACACAATAAGGGTGGTATTTCAAGGGCGACTCCACGAGAACTGACGTTCCCGCTTCATAGTCTCCCACCTATCCTGCACATACTGAGTCGAAACCCAGTACCAGGCTGGAGTAAAGGTTCATGGGGTCTTTCCGTCCCGTCGCGGGTATCCGGCATCTTCACCGGAACTACAATTTCGCCGAGTCCCCTGTTGAGACAGCGCCCAAGTCGTTACACCATTCGTGCAGGTCGGTTTTTAGCCGACAAGGAATTTCGCTACCTTAGGACCGTTATAGTTACGGCCGCCGTTTACCAGAGCTTCGATTCAAAGCTTCGTCCGAAGACTAACCTTTCCTCTTGACCTACTGGCACCGGGCAGGTGTCAGTCCCTATACGTCGTCTTGCGACTTAGCAGAGACCTGTGTTTTTAGTAAACAGTCGCCCAGGCCGTTTCTCTGCGGCCCCCTTCAGCTCCCGGAGCAAGTCCGTTCACCTACTTGGAGGCACTCCTTCTCCCGAAGTTACGGAGCCATTTTGCCTAGTTCCTTAACAGGGGTTCTCTCGCGCACCTTAGGATTCTCACCCCGTCTACCTGTGTCGGTTTGCGGTACGGACACCCGAGAGACTCACATAGAGGTTTTTCTCGGCAGCATGATTAAGACCAGTTGGCTTGCCCGAAGGCTCGTTTCCCCATCACCTCTCAGGGTTGTGATCACCCGTATTTTCCCTGGTGATCCCCCTACAGGCTTAGACCCGCATTTCCAGTCGCGGGCTGATCGTCACTTCTGCGTTACCCCATAGTTCAAACGCCTCTAAGGTGGTACAGGAATTTTGACCTGTTTCCCATCGCCTACGCCTTTCGGCCTCAGCTTAGGGTCCGACTAACCCTGGGCGGACGAACCTTCCCCAGGAAACCTTAGACTTTCGGTGAACAGGATTCTCACCTGTTTTATCGCTACTCATGCCGGCATGATTGCTTCCACGTCGTCCAGCAGACTTCACAGTCCGCCTTCAGCCTACAATAGAATACTCCTCTACCGCTCCAACAAAAGTTGAAGCCCACAGCTTCGGTGACAGGCTTTAGTCCCGATCATTATCGGCGCAGGTTCACTTGACCAGTGAGCTGTTACGCACTCTTTAAATGAATGGCTGCTTCTAAGCCAACATCCTGGCTGTCTACGCACTCCCACATCCTTTATCACTTAGCCTGTACTTAGGGACCTTAGCTGGTGGTCTGGGTTGTTTCCCTCTCGCACATGAAGCTTATCCCCCATGCGCTGACTCCCTTGAAACAAGTGTGCGGCATTCGGAGTTTGGTTAGGGTTGGTAAGCGGTGAAGCCCCCGAGCCTATCCAGTGCTCTACCTCCGCCACTCTATAACAAGAGGCTAGCCCTAAAGCTATTTCGAGGAGAACCAGCTATCTCCAGGTTTGATTGGCCTTTCACCCCTACCCACAGCTCATCCCCCAATTTTTCAACATTGGTGGGTTCGGACCTCCACGTGAGGTTAATCACGCTTCATCCTGGCCATGGGTAGATCACCTGGCTTCGGGTCTACCCCAAGCTACTAAATCGCCCTATTCAGACTCGCTTTCGCTACGGCTTCCCTACAAAATAGGTTAACCTTGCAACTCAGGAGTAACTCACCGGCTCATTATGCAAAAGGCACGCCGTCAGACGCTCCGAGATCCGAAGATCTCGGTTTGTCCTCCGACCGCTTGTAGGCAAACGGTTTCAGGTTCTATTTCACTCTCCATTCAGGAGTACTTTTCACCTTTCCCTCACGGTACTAGTTCACTATCGGTCACAGAGGAGTATTTAGCCTTGGGAGGTGGTCCTCCCAGATTCCTACAGGATTTCACGTGTCCCGCAGTACTCGGGAATGAGATCACAGGAGTTTGCAATGTTTCGCCTACAGGGCTTTCACCTTCTGCGGCCAGACTTTCCAGAACTGTTTGGCTACATTGCAAATTTGTAACTCCCTGACAGGTCTGCATCTCTATCAGATCTCACCCCACAACCCCGGCCGCACAACACATGCAGGTTTTAACATGCGAACCGGTTTGGGCTATTTCCCTTTCGCTCGCCACTACTGAGGAAATCGCGGTTGCTTTCTATTCCAAGGGTTACTTAGATGTTTCAGTTCACCCCGTTAGCCCCACCCGAGCTATATATTCACCCGGGGGTGATGCGGCATGACCCGCATCGGGTTGCCCCATTCGGAAATCCCCGGATCAAAGGTTGTTTGCACCTCCCCGAGGCTTATCGCAGCTTACCACGTCCTTCATCGCCTCTCTGTACCAAGGCATCCACCGTATGCCCTTATTAGCTTGACCAAAACAAGTTTTCAGCAGATCACTACTGTGCTCTGCAAAGAATCCATACTTCAATTTGGCAAATTGTGTATACCCAATTCATATTCAATTGTCAAAGAGCAGTCGGGAAAATCCCGAGCGTTCTATAAAATACATCTTTGGTGGAGATAACCGGGATCGAACCGGTGACCTCCGGCTTGCAAAGCCGGCGCTCTCCCATCTGAGCTATATCCCCAAATATTTTGTTAGTTTGGTGGGCCTAAGTGGAGTTGAACCACTGACCTCGCGCTTATCAGGCGCGCGCTCTAACCAACTGAGCTATAGGCCCGCCTTAAAAAGCCGGGAAAAATCCCGGCCTTTCAAAAACCAAATAACGTGCACATGCCAAACCTGGTATTGACCTTAGGAGTAGATGTAAGCGCCTGTAGCCTTACATCGCGTCTCCCTAGAAAGGAGGTGATCCAGCCGCACCTTCCGATACGGCTACCTTGTTACGACTTAGTGCCAATTACCGGACCTACCTTCGGCAGTGTCCTCCCGAGGGTTGGACTACTGACTTCGAGTATTCCCGGCTTTCATCACTTGACGGGCGGTGTGTACAAGACCCGGGAACGTATTCACCGTGGCATGCTGATCCACGATTACTAGCGATTCCGCGTTCATGGAGTCGAGTTGCAGACTCCAATCCCAACTGAGACCGGTTTTTTGGGATTAGCTCCACCTCACGGTATTGCAGCCCTTTGTACCGGCCATTGTAGCACGTTTCCAGCCCCGGGCGTAAGGGCCATGAGGACTTGACGTCATCCCCACCTTCCTCCTACTTAACATAGGCAGTCTCCTTAGAGTTCCCACCATGACGTGCTGGCAACTAAGGATAGGGGTTGCGCTCGTTGCGGGACTTAACCCAACATCTCAC
>JAPPAB010000117.1 GCA_026705765.1 Gemmatimonadota bacterium | reverse complement strand
CGCAAGGAAACACTCTATGTGCTCGAGCGCCGAGGTACTGACATTCGCACAGTGACATTTCCCCTGGATGTAACTTTTGTTTTTTCAGACCATCTCACAATGCCCAAAAAAACGGCTAAGTATTTGCGCCGCCTCGGTGCCATGCCTATTTGCGTGGGTCCCCGGATGTTGTTTGCCTCTCAGTGTATTGTGTTGCTACACAATGAGTTGGATCGGCAGGGCGTTTGGTAAAGTGGTTTACTGAAAGAATTTGAATGTCGCGCCGATGTGTCCGGAAAATCCGCTGATGACATCGTTTTGGTCTTCGACAAATTTTATTCTGGCAAATAGCCCGAGTTTTTCACCTATTGGAAATTTATATCCCAATTCCCCACCTATAAAACGTTCAGAAACACCATCGGATAATACAATTCCAATACTCGGTCCAAAAAATAGTTTGTGGGTTTCAAAATCGCGCATGCTAATCGCATAATTGAGACTCGTGCCCAGAGTCTGCATCATCGGGCTGGCAAAACTTATGTCGTAAAACGGCGCAAATATGAATGGGCCAGGGAGGTTGAAATGGACAGAGGTGTGCAGGGCTATCCCACCGGCTGAATCAAAACGCGGGCGGACACTGTCATTCCACATAAAGCCCCCACCCAGGTTTACGCCGTCGATAAATGCCGCATCAGCAGTGCCCAGGCCAGAAGACAACACGCATAGCGCGAGACAAAAACTTTTTAGAATCTTCATAAAACCTCCTTTGGAAGAATAGACGAATAGACGAACCCTGCCCAGCCACCCAAAATCTTTACGAGCATCGATTCGTTGATGAACTGGCCTGAGAGACGGCCAGCTATACCCCGTTCCGCATTTCGTATCACACGTATCGCTCGCCCAATGCCGCGACCACATCTTTTACGCGCTGAGAGTTATCGCGGGGCAAAATAAGCAGGGCATCGTGCGTATCGACTACGATCAAGTTTTCGAGATCAACCAGCGCAATTACTTTGTCTTTACTGCCATAAACGGTTGTGTTTTTTGCATTGAGCGATAGCACATTGCCGCGCAGTAAATTGCCATTTTCATCTACGGGTAACACATCTGTCAAAGCGCCCCAGGCACCGATATCGCTCCATTCAATATCGGCTTGCAGGGTCGCAATATCTGACGTGCGTTCGATAATCGCATGATCAATGGCGATGTTTTTCATCTGCGGATAGACCTCGGTAATGACGTCTGCTTCTCGTCCTTCTTTGGCAGCGGTGCCAATTTGTTCGAGCAGGGCATACATCTCCGGTTCAAATTTTGCAAAAAGATCCAGCATTGTTCTGGCTTTCCACACAAACATATTGCTATTCCACAGATATTGACCGCTCTCCAGATATGTTTTTGCAACTTCCGTATCGGGTTTTTCTGTAAATGACTCTACGGCATAGATTGGCTCGTTGTCTATCTTTGCAATCACATCGCTCTTTTGTATATATCCAAAGCCAGTGTCTGCACGCGTTGGTTTTACACCGAGCACAAACAGGGTTTCGGCGCGATCCTTCAGTGCGTCTTCCGCTACTTTGAGCAACCGACAAAATTCCTCTGGTTTTCCAATGTGATGATCAGACCCCAAACTCGCAATTGTACATCCGGGAAAACGAGCTTCCAACAAGGCGCACTCAAGCCCGACTGCAGGTCCTGTGTTGCGGAGTGCTGGTTCTACAATCGCGTTTTCAGGAGGTAATCCGGGCAGTTGTTCCCGAAGGCTATGCAATAGTTCAACGCCGGTAGAGACATAAAGATCATCTATTTTAGCCATTGAATGGAGGCGATTTACCGCCTCCTGCAACATTGTGCGTTCACCCGTCAAAGCGTGAAATTGTTTGGGTCTGCTCTTGCGACTCAAGGGCCATAGCCGCGTACCAACACCACCCGCGCGAATTACAAATTTCATATCTCGTATCCAGCTATCACAGCACCAGGAGTAATATCCCTTGCAAGAGGTCGCAACCGAAACCTTGCAGCAAAGGCCGTCTTTTTATATCTTTACTCAAATACGCGTGAAATATCCCCAGGGGGTTTGTTACCCCACAACAGGAGTTGACTGTTATGGCACTGACTGCCACTACTTTGGAAGAGACTTATCAACAGATGGCCGAGCGATTAGAGGGCATTGTGCCCGATATCGAATTGCGCTATAAAGCCGAGTTGGCTTACGAAATCAATAAGCTAAAAAAAGAGCGCGGGGCCATTATCCTCGGGCATAATTACATGGAGCCGGCACTTTATCACTCTGTGCCAGATGTCGTGGGCGATTCGCTCGAGTTATCGCGTAAAGCCGCAGAAACCGACGCCGATCCCATTGTTTTTTGCGGCGTGCGATTCATGGCCGAGACCGCAAAAATTCTCAATCCCGACAAAACCGTGCTCTTGCCCGCGCGCGTTGCGGGCTGTTCTCTGGCCGCGAGCATTACTGCAGAAGATGTGCGCAATCTGCGCGAACAATATCCGGGCGTTCCCATTGTCACATATATCAACACTTACGCCGATGTCAAAGCCGAATGCGATATTTGCTGTACTTCGGGCAATGCCCATAAAGTCGTCGAATCGCTCGATTCGGATACCGTTATCTTTTTGCCCGACGAATACTTAGCCGCCAATGTCGCACAAGAGACCGATAAGCGCATTATTTTTCCCACAATAACGGGATTTTCCGATCCCAAACCCGGTCTTGAATACGAAATGATCGGCTGGCATGGCAGGTGTGAGGTGCACGAGCAATTTACCGTTCAGGATATTAAAGATGTGCGCGTGCAGTTTCCAGATGTCGTTGTTCTCTCCCACCCGGAATGCAGTCCTGAAGTGGTCGCTGCGTCCGATTTTTCGGGCAGTACCTCTCGCATGGTCGATTATGTGCGCGAAATGGATGCCGAGCGGTATTTGCTGCTTACAGAATGCAGCATGGGCGACAATATCGCAGCGGAAAACCCGAATAAAGAAATGGTTGGCCTGTGCAGCATTCGCTGTCCACATATGAACGAAATTACACTTGAAGATACGCTCAATGCACTCGAATATAACGAGCAAATCATCGAAGTGCCCGAAGACATCCGCGTGCGTGCATTAAAAGCTGTGGAACGCATGCTAGAGATTGTATAATCTTTTAGACAGCGCGGTTACGCGATACCAAAGGCCCGGAATCTACCGGGCCTTTTTTCGATTGTGCGCATCAGACCGGTGTGTTTTGGTCAACGCCCAATCTCACTCACCATCGTAAACTTCTGTTTGGAACAAATTATTCTGAAAATCGAGGTATTGATCTTTTGTCATCTCTGGCTTGTAATTTGCAAGTAAGGCTTTTGCTTCTGCGGCGTGGTCGGACAGTAAATCCACTGCCATCATAGCCAGTGATTTTGCCGGTTCTACATATCCCATCTCTTTATCGGAAATATGCCACTCGACGCTGTGGCCTATTCCCGTAGCTCCCGACATATAGGGATGAATCGCGGGCATAATACAGGATATATCGCCCATATCAGTTGAGCCGGTTCTGTGGCCGACTGTACAAAATTCATCTTCTCCAAAACGCGCTCTGGCATTTTTCCCATAGAGTGCCTGCAAATTTGCATTGTTTTTTAATGGCATATATCCCGGTAGCGTTTCTATTTCTACTGTTGCGCCAAGTGCCATTGCGCCGGCTCGAAGTGCGCGATCTACTTTCGTACTGGCATCGAGAATTGCTTCTGCTGTGCGCCCTCGAACATAAGTTTCCATACAAACTTCATCGGGTATGACGTTGACCAAATCTCCGCCTTTGGTGATGATGGGATGCACCCGAACAGAATCGCGATCCTGGAATGTTTCTCGCTGTGCATTGATGGCACTCAGAGCAATTTGAGCGGCATTCAGGGCATTGATGCCCCGGTGAGGTGCGCCTCCCGCGTGTGCGGCTTTGCCCACAAACCGAATCATTTTTGCCACAAATCCATTAGAGGAGGCGGAAGCCGCGGCTTTGGTCAATGATTCATCGCTATGTGTATGAATCATTATCGCCATATCGATATCGTCAAAATGCCCGTGTTTAATCAATTCGGGCTTGCCACCCAAAAAACTCAGTTTCCCAGATTTCACCAGATTCAAACGGTATTCAACCTCTACAAATTCCTCTGCGGGCACGGCGAAAAAGACGACTCTTCCCGCCAAATCATCAACTATGCGGGTATCCACCAGGCCCATCATTGCGCCCATCAATCCCGCGATCTGTGCATTGTGACCACAGGCATGCGCAGCTCCTGTATCGGGATTGGCATTGGGATGTCCGGAAACCAGGAGCGAGTCGAGTTCGCCAATCAGTGCAACGGTTGGCCCAGGCTGGCTTCCTTGCAACACGCCTTTTACACCTGTAATTGCCAGTTCGGTTTCGCGCGGTACGCCAAACTCGTCCATTGTTTGCGATACCAGCTTTGCTGTCTCAAATTCCTTAAACCCCAACTCGGGATTTAACATAATGTGATCGCCAATGCGACAAATCTGATCCCGACGTCGATCAATGGCTTCACATACGCGCTTCTTGAGTTCGGCTTTTGTAGGCATAAGTTCCTCCGATTATTTTTTATTTTTTACCTGATTTTTAATAATAATATCAACAAAAGAGGCGTTACAATGGCCTGTAAAAGCGTAAATCTGACCAGTACCTGTGTATTGGACCAGCCCCATTTTTGACGGACGTGATCGTGCAGGGGATAACGCACTTGTTTGAAAATGCCGATTTTAAAAAAGCGCAATAAAGCGACTTTCAGAAGACCTGTTGCGCCATTGACCAGCACGACTCCGGCTACTACAATAATCAAAAACGGATTGCCACACGCCAGGACCAGCATGCCGAGTAATAAGCCCAGAGGACGAGATCCGGCATCGCCCATCAACACGGCGCTTGGATTGGCATTGTGCCATAAATAGCCCACCAGACATCCCGTCATGACAAAAGCCATTACCGCCCAATTGGCCGCCTCTTTGTAGTGCGGCACAAGTAGATATTGGGCGATATCCCTATGTCCTACAATGACGTACAGTGCGCCGCCCAAAAAAATGAATGCCAGCATGCACAAACTGCCCGATAGACCATCCACACCGTCTGTGCAGTTTGTGGCGTTAATAGTCATCCACAACAAGCAGGTAGCAATGGGGATATAAATCCAGGGTGGCACAATAACCGATGTCTTAATTAGTGGTAGCCACACTTCGACTGGTGCCATCTGGCATACTACCATAGCACCAAGAATGGAGATGACCAGATCAAACAATCCCATGCGGTATTCACTCCATTCATAGCGGTCATCGAAAAATCCCACCAGCATTGCCAAAAATAGGCATCCCAAAGCCGCCAGATATCGCGTTCCAAGGGGCACAAATAAAAATCCGACAAAAATAAAAATCGAAATAAAAATAATGCCTGCTCCTACGGGCTTACCCTTATTTTGTGCGGCGCCAACAGCATGTTCACGTCCCTGGTCCTGTGGTAATCTGTGCCACATTTTGGGCAAAATTCTCCAGGTTAACACACAGGCAAGCGCGGTACCTGCACCAACTAAAAATAGATAAGAAGTGAAGAGGCGAAACGGCCCATAGATGTCCAGCAATTGCTCACCCAGCCAGTAGAGCACAGCGCAAACTCCCGTGTAATATGATTTGAAAAATGAAACAAATCAGGACCAATGTAAGGTCTCTATCCTTAAAGGGCAAGTCTGAACTCACAGCCGATTACTTTGAGGGGGGCGTTTATCCATTTTCAAAGAAAAACCTTGACGTAAAAACACAGACCTTCTATTTTTTAATTATTATGAACGCATTGATCAACAATCCGGTTATTTTTACTAATCCAAACGCTGTTTTGGCCGGGGATGCGTTTGCCCACACCGCTCAGCATCATACTCATCATACTACGTCTGCGACTTTTTGCACGATGCGCTCGGCGGTGGATATGTCATAATAGTTTGTCCAATGATAATGATAAAGCCCGCTGTCGAGAGACAGTGGGCTTTTTTTTTAGGAGAATGACCATGGCACATAATGACGATGCTTATGGACGCATGATGTGGGATTTTCATCGCGGCATACCCGCAGAGGAAATTGTAGAACGCGAAGATGGATATATAACTGCTGGTATTTCCAGTACATATTTCGATCCTCATCGCGACTGGCCCCTGCATCAGCGAGAATCGATGAATTATGTTCGCGGACGCGTTCTCGACATTGGTTGCGGACCCGGACGCCATGCGATCTATCTCCAGGAAGAAGGTTTTGATGTTTTGGGCATTGACGCTTCTCCTCTTGCGATCAAGTTGGCGAAAGAACGCGGTCTCAAAAAAGCCAGGGTTTTGAGTGTAACACAAATTTCCTCTCGGCTCGGCCAGTTTGATACCATGCTCATGATGGGCAGTAATTTCGGTCTCTTTGGCAATCTGAAACGCGCCCGATGGCTTTTGAGAAAGATGCGCAATATGACATCTTACGATGCGAGAATTATTGCCGAATCCGCAGATCCTTACAGCACGACGAGAAAAGCTCATCTGGATTATCACAAATTGAATCGCGAGCGGGGCAAGTTCTCGTGTCAGCTCAAAATTCGCATTCGATATGAACACTATATCGGCGCATGGTTTGAATACCTCAAAGTATCTCGAAAAGAGATGGCATTTATTCTCGAAGGTACTGGCTGGCAAATTTCGCGATTTATTCCGGAAACGGGGAGTGTTTATGTCGCGGTTATTGAGAAAATTTGAAGGTGACTTATCTCGCAAAAAAGGAAATAGTTATGGCTATTAATTATGCACTTGAAGAAGGCACAGAACTGCATCTCGATTTTGAAAAGCTTCGAAAAGTTGCACAGGCTGATCATCCCGTGATTCCCGTTGCTGTACAGGATGTGGATAGCAAAGCCGTTCTCTTGATCGGCTATGTCAATGAACGGGCGCTCAACTACGCGCTTGAACACCGTGTGGCAACTTTCTGGAGCACATCGCGCAATGAACTCTGGATTAAAGGGGCTACTTCTGGCGATATGCTCGAACTGGTCGATGTGCGCATTAACTGCGAGCAAAATTCACTGCTCTATCTCGTGCGTCTCAAAGGCGATGGATCGTGTCATACTAAAGAAGATGGTCGTGCGCGGTACGGTTGTTATTACCGCAGTATCGATAATGGAAAATTGGTATTTGTAAATTCTAAAATCATACCGGAGTAATGCGTTATGCTATCACAGGTCGTTGCCCGAATCCGTTCAGATCAATGGCGGATACTCAGGGATGTGCGCCTTCGCGCACTTGAAGATGCGCCTTATGCTTTTGGTACAACGCTATCAGAAGGGGAACAAAGAACCGATAGAGACTGGCAGGACATGGCGAGAGATCATGCCAATCTGTCGGATCGCGCATATTTCATGGCTTATGTGGGGGATAATCCCTGTGGGATGGCGGGGTGTTATCGCAGGGCATCAGACGTAGTAGTGCTCACCGCGATGTGGGTCGCACCCGAATTTCGGGGACAAAATATCGGTGAGCAGATTGTGAGCGCGGTTATCGAATGGGCACGAGAGGGTGGGGCCACCACGCTCGAAGCCTGGGTGAGTGAAAATAATCTTGCGCGTTTTTTTTATCAAAAAATCGGATTTGAAGAGACCAGTTTAACCGAACCGCTTCGCTCAGATTCCAAAATTCAGATCATTTTGCTCAGGCGCGATATTGTAGCGTGAAATCCGGGTTGATTCGCAATCTTCTCAACACTATATTGCTCACATGGGAAATGGTGTAAAAATGCGGTTGATTCAGACCTATCAGAGTACTCGACGACAGGAGGGAGAGAACGTGGGTTACGATCTCAAAGTTTTTTCGGGTAATACCAATCGGCCATTGGCCGAAGATATTTGCAATATTCTCGACACTCGGCTTGCCGAGGCCACTGTGAGCCGTTTTTCCGGTGGCGAAACACATGTGCAAATCGATGAAAACGTGCGCGGTTGCGATGTTTTTATTGTTCAACCTATTTGTGAAAATGAAGAAGAAGGCATTTCGCCCAATGACGCCTTGATGGAACTGCTCATTTTGATTGATGCTGCGCGCCGCGCCTCTGCCCGACGCATCACAGCGGTTGTGCCCTATTATGGCTATGCGCGGCAGGATCGCAAAGACCGTCCCCGCGTGCCCATTACGGCCAAACTGGTCGCCAATATGATTTATACCGCTGGGGCGCGGCGGGTTTTAACCCTGGACCTGCACGCCAATCAGATCCAGGGGTTTTTTGATATACCCGTTGACCACCTCTATTCCATTAACATTTTAGGCGAGTACTTCAGGCTGAAAAACCTCAAAAATCTCGTTGTTATCGCACCCGATGTCGGCGGTATAAAGATGGCACGCGCGTATGCCGAACTGCTCGGTGCGTCGTTAGCTATTGTAGATAAACGCCGCTGGAGCGGTCAAAAAACCGAAGTCCTGAACGTTATTGGTGAGGTGAAAGACAAAAATATCGTCATTGTTGATGATATCATCTCTACGGGGAGTTCCCTTATTGAAGCTGCCTCTGCACTCAAAGACAAAGGCGCGCGCGATATATGTGCTACGATTGTCCATCCGGTGCTGGCAGATCCCGCTGTCGAGCGCGTGCAAAATTCTGTGCTTACAGAGCTTGTCGTTTCCAATTCTATTCCCGTGCCCAAACGCGCCCAAAATGGCAAGATCAAAATTTTATCAGTCGCTCCCATTCTCGCCGAATCCATCCGCCGCATCAACAACGATGAATCCGTTAGCAATCTCTTTGCGAATGCGCGGGTTGAGGGGTAAAATAAAAACCGACCTTATCATTAGGTCGGTTTTTGATTTTGTAAAGCGTTACAGTTCTGCGCTGAAAACGGCGTCATGGTTTGCCGATGTTAAAGCCAATCCCCACGGCCGTGCGCAGGGCACTGGCGTCTTCTTCTTCTCCAATGACCCAGCGGACCTCAAACAAAATTTCCATTCTGCGTTTCAACAATTGTTTTTCCATGCCGACGAGAATAAAGTGAAGCGCGGCCTGGTATTCGTTTTGAAATTCGTTGATGATCAGTCTTTCGCGCCGCACCCGGTTTACCCCTAATCCACCCCCCATATACGCATACGCAGTCCCTGATTTATGTGGCCACAAATACTTTAGAAAAGCCCCACCGCCTCTCGCCTGAATCTCGGTACCGTCGAGGTCGGACCCGCTTCCTGTCTCAGCACCTATCTCGAGGCGAAGATTGGGCGAAAATACGGTTGCAATATCTGCTTGAAGCACAAAGAAATGCCGCGTGTCGTTTGCCTGTACAACGTCTAAACCAACCTTGGTCGCCAGATTGTAGAGCTTAAAACCGGCCTGGGCACTTGTTGTAAAAAAAATTAAAACTAAAAGTCCGACACCAGCAAAAACTCTCATAGTAAACTCCTCATAGCACTTTTGGGCAGTGCCGGATAAATTTTCTATCTACACGACGCCAGTGCTAATTGTTTGAGATAAGAATAGGTATAAATTCCCGTATCGTGTCCATCTGCCCACCGAATTTGGATGGCATAATTTCCGACTGGAACTACATCCGACAGATCTACCGATGGCGTTTGATCCTCAGTAATCATCTGCAATTGCTCGTCTTGCTTTGCCCGCAGGTCTCCACACAATGCACATGGGCAGGCTTTTCGCACGTCGGATAATCTCACGCGCAAAATTCCATCGTCTGCCCAATCCATTTCGAGCCATCCCTCTGTGCGGTCAACGCGAATGCGTTTGGGTTTTTCTGCCACGACCAGCCCCCTAACGCTTCAAGCGATGCCTTAAGCCCAATTCCTGAAGCAAAATACCGTATTGCTCGCGCAGTTCGTTTTGCAGGGCAAAGGCGCGGTTATAGGCGATTGCCGCGTCTTCAAAAAACCCCTGCGCGGTCAGCGCGCGCCCCATTAAAATGTAATTGAGCGCGTAATGGGGCATGCGTTCTGTGGTCTCGCTGGCCATGTCGAGTGCCCGCTCTAATTGTCCCGTTTTCAGGTAAATCCAGCCCAGACCCTGATAGGCTGCGATGATATCGGGATCCAGGGCAAGTCCCTGCTGATAATATTGTTCTGATAGAATTATATCGCCTATTTTTTCATATAAATATCCAAGCGCGACCAGAGCGCTTGCATCGGTCGAGTCCTGGACGGCCAATAGCTGACAGGCGTCAATTGCGCGATCAAAATCCTCCATTCGCAAATAAGACGATATGAGGAGGCGCAATGCTTGTGTGTGTGTGGATTTTTTTTCCAAAATATCGCGCAAGGCGACAGCAGCAGCACCGGGCTTGCCAGCTTCCAGCGAATCGACAGCACTTTTTAATGCGGGGTCGAGAACCATCGAATCACTGCTTTCGAACATCTCTTGAGCACTGGAAACCCTGGCACTCAAAAGCATAACGACGATTATTCCCAGTCGCAATATCATATACTTTCCTGACAATACCCTCATAGATACAAGGGACGTCCGGTATAGGGCCATTGGACGGATGACTTTGGCAAACTCTGTCGAGTTGTCGCAGTTGTATCCCACACAAGGGGATCTACTATGGGGTACTCAGTAGAGGTATGTGACAAAATATTGTTTGCGCGATATAAGCGCAGGCTTTGGCGTATAGAAAGACCCGGCTCGTAAATTTCAATGGCCGGGCGATTGCACCACATCACAAGAACAAGGTCCGGGTCGATCTCTATTCGCTGACAAATCAATTTGAGGATCAGATAAACACCTGCCATAAATTTGGTCATAAAATCCATTTCTATTTTTAGCTTTGATCACTAACCACTCTTGCTGCCAAACGCGGCGACAAAGAGGAGAAAGTCTGGAAATTCAACTGTCCCGTTGTTATCCAGATCCATGCGGGCATCAAAACCGTCATCAGATGAAGACTTGCCAAATTGCGCGACAAAGAGAAGAAAGTCTGGAAATTCAACCGCGCCGTTTCCATCAAAATCACCAGGTAGCATAGTCGGTGGCGGTGGTGGTGGCGGTGGTGGCGGCGGTGGTGTTCCCGTATCCTTCATTTTCGCAAAAGTGATGACAATTTTAATGGGATCATCTGGCGGTACGTGCTGAGACAGTACGCTTAGTGCGAGAGGTCTTATAGCTTCGGATATTGACGCCAATAAATCTTCTAACTGAAGCGGGCGTATGATCTTCAGTGAATCCGCGGTAGCTGTGTACGTATAATTGAGTGGGTCTTCATTTTCGCGGGTTATGGTGAGTGCATGGGTATCGGACGCGACTGTATAATTTCCCTCGTATCGGCTCGTATCGAGTACAGAGAGCGCAAGTGAAACCACTAAACTCGCAGTGATATTGGTCTCTGTTGTGTAGTCAGATTTGACACTGCCATCTGAACCAAAAGTTATTGTGCCGTTGATCTCGCCTTTAACAGTAAGAGGTGTAGGAGTCGATACAGCCTGCACAAGCCCGGCCGGGACATAAGCATCCAGGCCGACCTTCTCAGCTACCCAGGAGCCGACGATCTCGCCACCTTGAGGCTTGGGGGTTTCTGGTATCAATCCCGCGCCTGCCTGTCCCAATGTTATGAACGCAGTTATAAGCAGAACGCAGTTTCTCAATATCTTAAATCGCCATTTTTTGACCGCGACGCCAAAATTTGACCGGTCCATATTCCCTCCTCCAGGGTTCATTTGTTTCTTTTACAACGCACGATCACTTTTCAATTTACGCAATTCGCGTGTCCTCTGCAATACTTAAACGCTTGTTGTCAAATCTTTCATCGCGTGCTATTTTGAAGTATTCCGAAAAATGGTACCTGCGAAAGGAGCGCGTATGCAATATCGAGTTCTCGTCGATGTCGATCTTCCCGATGAAATTCCAGAGATGATGAATAATCGCTGTGAACTCCACATTTTGGCGCACGGCGATGTTTCAGATGAAAAATTCGCGTCTGCACAGGGGCTGCTCACTTATGGACACCCGATTATCGGCGGTGATTTTATGGATCGCATGCCCCATTTGAAGGTTATCAGCAATTTTGGCGTTGGTGTAGATCACATTGACCTATCAGCAGCCAAACAGCGCGGGATTCCAGTGGGCAATACACCCAATATGCTCGATGGCGCAACAGCCGATATGACTTTTGCAATGCTTATGGCCGCTGCCCGCAATATCGTTATTGGCGATCGCTTTGCCCGCAGTGCGGCTTTTACGCACTACGATCCACGCATTTTGATCGGTCACGAAATCCACGGTACGACATTGGGTATTATTGGTATGGGCAATATCGGCAGGCAGGTCGCGCGACGAGCGCGAGGGTTTGATATGAATGTGCTCTATCACAATCGAAAGCCAGATCCCAAAGCCGAGGCCGAGTTGGGTGCGACTTATGTCTCTCTCAACGATTTGCTCGAACAATCGGATTTTGTCACTTTGAATGTGCCGCTGACCGAGGAAACGCGAAATATGATTGGTCGCGATCAGCTCAGGCGAATGAAAAGAACCGCCATACTGGTCAATCTGGCGCGCGGAGGTGTGATCGATCACGATGCACTCTTAGAAGCGCTTGAGAATAATTGGATCGCAGTTGCCGCGCTTGATGTGACTGAGCCAGAACCGCTTCCACGCGATCATCCTCTCCTGGCCATGGACAATGTGGTTATCGTTCCCCATCTGGGCAGTGCCACACGCCAGACGCGCATAGCCATGGCCCAGCGTACGGTAGATAATCTTATAGCAGGACTCACGGATCAGCCATTGATCACTTATGTGGTATAAGATTAGGTGCTAAGCGCATTCAACATCCATTTTGTCGCATCTCCTTCTCAGTCGTTTGAGTTGATCCGAGAATCTGTGATCTCCCGCGAGATTGAAGGATTCGTGGGGGTCCTTGAGAAGGTCGTAAAGTTCCTCATAGACGGGCTGTTGCTCGTAGTAGCGAATGTATTTCCAGCGTTGTGTGCGTACGCCTTCGCTCTTGGGGATGTCGGCGCGGTGGAACCGGTGTTCGCAGAAGAACGCTTTTCGCCAGTCAATTTTCTTGCCGCGCAACAATGGGACAAGGGATTTGCCCTGCATTTTGTCCGACGCGTTTAGATCTGCCAGTTCGAGGATGGTTGGCGCAATATCGATGTTTAGTGCTAATTCTTCGCGAATGAGACCTCGAGTGTTTTCATCAGCCCGTGGATCGAGGATAATAAGGGGTATGCGGATTGACTGTTCGTTCAACTGCCAGCAGTCGCTGAGTCCGCGATCTCCGTAGTACATCCCATGGTCAGATGCGAAGATTACGACTGTGTTTTTGGATAATGACAGTTGATCTACGGCCTCGAGAATCCTGCCTATGTTCCGATCCACACCGCTCACCATTCGGTACAGCCCTCGCATGTTTCTCTGATAGTCCTCAGATGTCGCATAGCGTTTTTGCCACCGTACGCGACTCTCTGTTTCGCGCAAAAATTTCGGCAATCGCCAGAAGAAGTCGGGATGGGCGTTGAATGGTTCCGGTATCTGCGTCTGTGTGTAGAGGTGATCTTCTGTAGCGGGCCAGATGTAGTAGCGCGGATCATTGTCCTGTGCGTGCGGCGCATTGAAACTGACGGAAAGACAAAATGGCTGGCCGGGATGATCTGATTGATGCGTGCGCAGGAAGTCGATCGTTTTGTCCCCGGTGATGTCGGTCAGGTGGCGCACACTGCCATCGGGCTGTCTGATTTCATACCCTTCTTCGGTCCAGTGTTCGTAGTTGTCGAATACGTCAAACATCTTTCCCACTGCATCCTCATCCTGCAGAGCGGGGACGATTCCGTTGGTGGCTATGCCGAATTTCCCGATTAGCCCCGTGCTATAACCCGCCATTTTAAGAGTAGCAGGGTAGGAGATGTCGGTGTATGCGCTTTGGAGGGGGGGAGTGAGGAAGGTGAATCGGTGGCGTCTTTCATAGGTGCCCGTGAGATAGCTGGCCCGGCTTGCGGCGCAGATTGGGCTTGTGCAGAATGCGTTTTCGAATCGCACACCGCTTGCGGCAAGCTGATCGATGTTTGGGGTTTTGATGATTGGATTGCCTGCGCAACCGAGCAGGTCATTGCGCTGGTTGTCGGTCAGGAGAAAGAGGATGTTGGGAGGAGGTGCGTTCACATCTCGCCTAATTCAATGCGTTGACCAGTATCATTTGACCTGTACGCCGCTTCAATGATTCTGGCGACTTTTAAGGCATCTTCTCCAGAGGTTGGAGCCGTGCCTTTGCCCGCAGTAGATCGAATAAAGTCATCCAAAAAAGCGATCCCATAAGCCCCGCCATAAGCATCGACTTCGGGTAGCGTGTAATCAAAGGTTCGCTGAGATGCCGTGTGCCAGCCTTCTGCAACGCTTTCGAGATACAATTCTGAGGGACCGCCCGAGGGCGTCCAGAATACGCGGCCCTCGTGACCGCGAAATCCCATATACGTGTCGTAATTCGGTCCCATATAACCCGCGCCACTTATTGATAGTTGATACCCGGCCTGCATACTGCCCAGCGCGCCATTAGAAAACCGAAAGGATAGAGACGCCACATCTTCAACATCGATGTCTTCGCCGCTGAGCGTATCGACAACTGCAGAAACGGAGACGATGTCCGCATCCATTACATAGCACAGCAGGTCGATATAATGACACCCCAGCCACGACAAAATGCCGCCGCCAGAAATCGACCGATCAAATAGCCAGTGTTTGGGGTTGCGAAATTTTACCTGTGATGTGACCATCCGGGACTCACAAGATGTCACCTGACCTATTGCACCGCCTTGCACGAGTCTTCGCGCTTCACAAGCGGTGGGGTGATAGCGATTCTGATACATAACGCCCAGTTGTACACCTGCGTTTGCTGCGCCATCTACGACTCGAGAAACAGCGGTAACCGAAGCTCCGATGGGTTTTTCGCTGATGATGTGGATACCCTGCTCGAATAAGCGCAGGCAAAGGTCTGGGTTCTGGTCATTTTGAGCGCAAGCCACACCAAAGACTATATTTTCAGAGCCTAAAAGCACGCTGAGATCGGAATATGTACCCGCGACTTTATCTGTTGAGTTAAAGCTGTTCAGTGCCGAGGGGTCGGCGTCGTACAGAATGATCTCATCTACGAGTGTAGAAGCCTGGAGGGTTTTGAAATGGGCTTCTGAATGGGGATGTGTCAGGCCAAATAGGCCAGCGCGAACGGGTTGCATGGGATTATCCTCAAGATTATAAATACGGCAAGACTTCGCGCTTGAGCGCGTTGAGATATGTCCATTCTTCACCGGGATCCTGGAAGATCAATGTATAATATCCCGAGAAATTGGCTTTGCGCGTCAAGTCCAGATAGGTGAGAAAACGATCCCGCAACATGATCCCGTCTTCGTAATCCGCTTTGGTGTGGATCGTATCTGCAAACGGTAGAACTTCTGCGAGATCATCCAGCTTGTGTTCCCCTTTGAAGTTGCCAAGATCAGTACACAGTCCAATTTTCCCATCGCATCTGTCCAGAATATCCAGTAGAGGGGCGGCGCGCTGGGTTAGTCGCTTGAAATTCTCGGTCATGACACGTATGCCACTATCGCGTGCATAGTCCGACAATTGCAGGAGATTTTGCGCGCTGAGTGCGATGGATTCCGCGCCTGGCTCTGATTCGCCAGCTATTACGCGCACATTCGCCGCGCCACAGGTGGATGCGATGTCAATCCATCTCCGAATTTCCGCGAGGTCCTTTTCTCTTTGTTCGGGATCGGGGTGCGTAATATCCCAGGCGTCAATTAAGATGCTGTAAAGCGATACGCCGTGTCTGTCCAGTTCCGCGCGCAGGTCTGTGATAAATGCATCATCTGTTGTGGGAAAATGAAAATGGCAGATTTCTAAATGCCCAATGCCATGAGATGCCACTTCGCGGGGGACATCAAGTAGCTTTATGCGTCCCTCATCGCCATTTCGGTTTACAAATCCATCGGGCGTGCGATCATACCACGCCTTTCCCAAAGCGCGGTGCAAACTCCAGGTGGAAATAGATAGTTCTGGCATATTACTACCTCCAGTTTACGTTTTGCATCCCACTTTTTCAGCCAATCGGCAGATCGCCTGTGCGGCTTCGTCAACATCGGATTTGGAGATGCCGATGTGTGGGATCAATCTTATCAGGTGTGTGCCTATGACGCTTACGCGTATGCCGTATTCAGCGAGCAATCGGTCGCCAAAATCGCGGGCGGAAATGCCCAATTGAGCCACGTCAAAGCGCACCATATTGGTTTCTACGCCTTCGACATCGATTCCAATTCCGGGTGCTTTTGCAATGCCTTTTGCCAGGCGTTTTGCATTGGCGTGATCTTCTGCCATTCGTTCGACATTGTGTTCTAATGCGTAAATACCCGCAGCGGCAACAATGCCAGCCTGTCGCATAGCACCTCCGATGCGTTGTTTCCACTGCCAGGCATTGAGGATAAACTCTGAAGGTCCCGCCAGTACAGCCCCCACAGGCGCGCCCAGGCCCTTGCTCAGATCGATCCACAGGGTGTCAAAAGACTCGGCATACGCTTTTGGTGCAATGCCGGATGCAACTGTTGCATTCAGGAGCCGTGCGCCATCCATGTGCGTTAGAGCACCTTTTTCGTGCGCCATATCGCACACTGCGCGTATGTGTTCAAGGGGCCATATACGTCCCCCCGGCATATTTGTGGTTTGTTCGGCACAGACGAGGCGGAAGGGCGGTCTGTATCGCGTTGACGGCACCATAACCTCTGCCATTTGCTCGGGTGTAAACATGCCATTTTTCCCATCAATGGGATATAGCGTTGCGCGGGCGAGCACCGCTGCGCCGCCGGCTTCTGAGATGAGTGGGTGTGCGGTGCGATCTACTAAAATGAGATCTCCTGCGCGGCAGTGAACCGCATAAGAAATCTGATTGCACATCGTTCCCGATGGCAAAAAAAGAGCCGCCTCTTTGCCCAGCATCTCGGCGACCATATCCTGTAGGGCATTTACCGACGGGTCTTCGCCCTTTTGCTCATCACCCACTTTTGCCCGACACATAAACTCGCGCATCGCTTGTGTCGGCACGGTGGATGTATCGCTGTAAAGATCAATTTTAATGTCGGTCATTTACCTGCTTCCTCCGGGGCCAGATTTGAAAAGATTTAGAAACCGGTCTTCGTAAAATGGATATAGGTTCCAGCGGTCCAGTTCTGCTTTGAGTTCATTGGCTTTTTTGTGAAACTGATCATTTTTTTTCACTTCGCGAAACATCTTTTCAATGCGTTCCATAACGGACTGAGGCACTTTATCCTCTTCGATCTTTCCGCCTGGGAATTCGTTCTCTGGAATATCGTCCATGTGGGAAAATGTCTTTTGGATCTGCATCTCAATATCTTCCATAGTGCCTTCCATTTTTTTGGCAGCGTCGTCAATTTCCGACATATCGACCGAAAAATTTAACAAATGTGCCAGAGTCAGTACAATCTCTTTTGAAGCTTTGGGGTTGGGGATGGGTGCTGCGTATTGCGGCATGGTGCCCAAAAAACAGGCCGCATTGAGGTCGCGGTTTTGAGCAAAGCCCAGCAACAGACCATTAAGCCCTGAGACCATCCCCTCTTTTAAGATCTCCACGCCATGCGATGCCAGTAAATCTCTAAATTCAGTGTTGTTCGCCACCCCCAGCACCTGCGCATTTTCTTTGTGGCTGGATTGTGTGAGATAGGCCGCGCCTGTGAGAACCGTATCGATGCCTACCCGCTGCCCCACATCCAGGACTTTGTCCAGCAATTCATCGCCGGGTGTTCCGCCTATTTGCGCCTCGCTTTGAAAAATAATCAAATCGTGTTCTTCCACTGCATAAAATATATGAGCAGGCGGATCGGGAAAGGCCGCGATCCCGTCTTCTACAATCATGGCTTCGGGCGGGAAGTGAGATTGCATGTCTATTTCTGCAAATGCGACGGCATTGAGTTTGCGCCGGATATAGTCAATCGCGCCAATTCCCACGCTGCCCATACCGGGCCATCCGGCGAGCAATACGGATGCCTGAAAGGAACGGGGCAATTCTTTCAATACGTTTAGTTTCATTTTGTGACCTTTCCACAAAGGACAGAGCGTTTTAGAAATAATATCAAATTACAGACCTGGACACAACCATATCAATGATCAGAACGCCATTTCTCGATCGGATGGGAACGATCAGGGTGTGGAAAAACAACGCGTTGTCCAGAAATTTGGGATGCGTACGCTCCGTGAATCATTTCCAATGCCCAACGCGCATCTCGATCGCTGGAAATAGGGGCGCGATCGCGTTCTATGGCGTCAATCAGGTCGATAATGGCGCAATAATTTCCGGTCTCCTGCAGGTGATCACCTGCGAGGTCGAGTGCCTGCCACGCAGGACCACCTCTCCAGGGTGCCCACAGCCCATCTTCATAAATGGATATTGCTTCTGCGCCTCCGCTTATGGCTATCCGCCCCGATTCTCCGACCAGCACCAGCCCGTAGCCCTGTCCTTTTCCCGATTGATTCGCCCGCGAGACAAATGAGCCATCCACGCCATCGGAAAAAGAAAACAGGCTAACCACGCCATCGCCCGCAATCGCGCCAATCGGCTCTGTAGCTTCCCGCACATCCTCGGGTGCGATTTCACGATCTCCAACTGTCACGCGCGCTGTCATCCACAGGGGGTCGCCGCCCAAAAAACGCATCATGTTGAAGAGATGTGTTCCCAAGACCAGCATGTCTTCGCCGCCGCCTCGATGGTCTTGTTTGCCATACCCATGCATGGATAGGAGCTTTCCAATTTGATTTTCCCGTATTAAATCGCGCACTTGATGTAATTGCCTGAGGTAAACAGCCTGATGCGCTACGGCAATTTTGCGGTTGTGCTGTTCGGCGGCAGCTACAATGCGGTCTGCGGATGCGAGGTCACCAGCAAGTGGTTTTTCCGAATAGACATGGCAGCCGGCTTCGATACACGCTAAGATCATTTCTTCGTGACAATCGACCCACCGGGGGCACACGCTGACAATATCGAGGTTTTCTTTTGCCAGCATGTCGCGATAGTCCGCATATCCTCGCTGGGCTCCGGCATCTGCAATGGCCTTTTCTCGTCCGGCGGCATCTGGATCGGATACAGCGATCATATCCACGCAGTCGATTTTCTGATAGGGCACATGCAGGCCATGTCCAAAATTGCCCTGCCCGGTCCGACCAATAGCACCGGCGCGATAGCGTTTTTCTGCCATTGTGACTCCTCTTAAGGTAAAAACACGACGCCCAATGCTGCGTTGGGATTCTGAATGAGTTCTTCACATGCTTCGGGCGCGTCGTCTAATGCAACCCGATGGGTGATGAGAGGGGATACTTTTAAGTGTCCGGTATCCATGAAACGCAAGCATTCCTCCAGGTTTCGCTTCGTTGTCCATTGCATAAAAACGGGGGGATAATCCGCACCGTGTTCCCATTCCTCGTCGTGATAGCCCGGTCCTGTGCGCGCGGCGCTGCGTACATCCAGATTGCCCAGCGCGGATGCAAATCCGTGTTCTATTCGGGCGCCGCCCACAATGACAATGCGCCCCATAAGGTGCGTGTCGGGTGCTTTTTTGATCATTTTGCTAAGCGTGATAAAAGCCGGTGTGCCGTCGCCACCAAAAGCAATTACACCGCCATCGATACCATAACCACGCGTAAAAGTTTGCGATACTTCTACCGGGTCTTCCTCTGTGATATTGACCCCGCGCAGCAAGCCGCAGGTCGCGGCTTTTTTTAGACGCATGGGCAATTGGTCCAGGCCCATTACATAACATCCCGAAATGCGTGCCCACTGGCAGGTAAATTGTCCCACAAGTCCCAGACCAGCCACGGCAATGTGTTCGCTGAGCTGGAATGCGCCGCGCCGCACGGCATTTAGGGCGGTTGCGACCAGATGAATAGACGAGGCGTCTTCATCGCTGACGCCATCGGGAATGTGTACCGCCATATTGCGCGGTACACAGGCATGGGTCGCATGTTGGGCATATCCGCCTCCCATACAGGCTACGCGCGTTCCAATCGGTATGTCTTCACATCCCGCGCCTTGTGCCACGACCACGCCAGCATTGGAGTACCCAAATGGGCGCGGCGCGGCATCCGATGGGTTTTCTCGTCTCCTTTTCACACCACCCAATTCTGTGCCGGGGCTGACCATGCTCGCCGCGACTTCTATTTGAACCTGGCCTGGCTTTGGGGCTACAATGGGTTCTTCGATGACCGAAATTCCGCCTTGACCGTCAATTGCCGCTACTTTTCGCATTGCCATTAGTGTCCTCACATTGCCACAATTTGTTTCATGCGTTTTGCCATCTCAATTTGCACGTCTCGATCGCCACCTACTTCGTGGATGACATATTGGTCATAGCCAATATCCCGCAATCCTTTCATGACTTCTGCCCAATCCGTATCCCCATCCATCAGCGGTACGAAATTGCGTTGCTGACGAACAAAGTCCTTAAAATGTACCCGTTTAATGCGGTGCTGAAGCCCGCGAATCCAGTGCTCTGGATAGCCGTAAAACATCATGTTGGCTGTATCGAGGTAAATTCCGACCCAATCGTTGCCCACGGCATCGACAAACTCGCGCGCTTCTTTTGGGTTGAGTAAGAACTTATTCCACACATTCTCTATGCCAACTGCAACGCCTTTTTCTTCGGCATAAGGGGCGATTTCTTTCATCGAGATCAGGAAATCATCCCATGCATCTTCATAGGTCCCGTCAACCGGGAGTTGGCCCGGATGGAGTAAGACCGCGTCGGTCTCGATGAGATGCGCCACGTCAATAGCGCGGCGCAAGCTCTTCATGCCAGCTTCGCGTTCTGCCGGGTTTCGGCTGAGAAAATTGCCCCGATTATCATATCTGGCAATCGCACTGCTGATTTCAATGCCCGCGTCATCACACCGTTTTTTGACACCGCGCACCTCGTGGTCACTCATATCCACATTTGGATCACCTTCTGGTGAAAATACCAGTTCGAGTGCTTCGTAACCCGCATCGCGGCACAATTGCAGTGTTTCATCCAGCGTCAGTTTGCCCAGGATAATTTGCGTTACGCCTATTTTCATCGCCAGTCTCCATCGAGAGTTGGGTTTGTGTATCTAAGGTTTGTCTTCGCCTCTCTTTTCCAATTCTTCGGCAATTTCGTCCATCAAGACAGCCAGTTGCAGGATATTTTCACTCGTGATTGAGCCGAGAAATTTACCTGAATCCCTATCTGTGACTGGTATCACGGACAATGAATGCTTCGTCATGCGTTTCAGCACATCTTCAATTGGCTCATCGAGATGGGCCTGTGGTAAATTTGTACGCAACACAGTGTTCAGGCTCAGGTTTGCCCGCAAACGCGAGGACATTGCCTGCAGGCGGGGAAGCGAGATGGCGCCTTTAACATTATCTTCATCGACCACGAGGTAATCCTGTTGAT
This sequence comes from Gemmatimonadota bacterium, assembly GCA_026705765.1. Taxonomy (NCBI): domain Bacteria; kingdom Pseudomonadati; phylum Gemmatimonadota; species Gemmatimonadota bacterium. The sequence goes on along the minus strand of JAPPAB010000117.1, from coordinate 15,964 downwards.
TTGGTACGAGCCAGGAATCGATAAAGTTTTTGGCCGAGAGCGCAGAATTGGGATATGTGCGCGTGCTGTCTATGACGTGATTGGTGGTAATGTTCTGCATCGTATGGCGGGCAAAAGAAAGCGGTACGGAGTCGGGTAGCTTAGGTCGATGGGTTTTTTTCGCTTTGGTGATAGCGAAGTCAATTGCTGATGGCATAAGTATAATGTAGCCGAACATCATCAGCACGAATAGTGAGAAGATATCTTGTCCAATCACGCCGCTCTCAAAGAGGATGAGGAGGAGGGCAATTTCCGCCACGCCCTTTGCCATCAGCCCCGTGGACTGGGCGAGAGGGTTGTCCAGACGAGCTATATAGGTACCGATGAACGCGCCGGCGAATTTGCCCAATGATGGGAATACGACCAATGCGACGATGGTCGCGATTGGCAGGGTTGTAAAAGACAGGTCCAGATGCAGCCCAGCCGAGGCGAAGAAGAGCGGGACAAATAAGCCCTCTGCCGCGCTTCGCAGGCCGGGCAGGACGTCTTGATGTACCTGACGGGGCAGCCCTGAGAGGGCAGCCCCGAAAAGCAGTGCGCCAATGGAGCCGTGCAAATGAATTTTTTCGGCTCCCACTACCATCAGGAAAAGCCCACCGATTATCAACCCAAACGACAGTTCGGGCACGTTTAAAAAACGTTGCAAGAAGATAATTACAGGAGGCAAGAGCCGCGTTGATAAAAACCACGCTACTATTGCGAAAATCGTCATTTGTACCAGCAGAAAGAGTACGCTGGCAACACTCAGTTCATGTTCGTGTTCGCCGATGGAGAACCCGACTACGAGCAGAGCGAGCAACTCGGCGATGATCACTGTGGTGAATATCTCGAGGCCTATGGGTTCTTTGAAATGTTCTTTATCGGCGAGTACCTTTGCCACAAGTCCCAGACTGGTCAGCGACAGGATACCGGCCAGAGCTAGCCCCTCTGTGAAACCGAGATTGAGGGAGAATTCCCCGATTTCGAAGAGGTTGGATGTGAAGACGATGGAGACGAGCAGTGAGATGAGCACAGACACAATCGCTGCGACAAAAAACCGCCCTCGAAGGGTCGCTACAAAACTCGGTATATCAATCTCGTCAAGGCCGACGAGAAAGAAGAAGACAAAGATACCGATGCCTAAGAAGGTTTGCAGTTCGCTCGTTAGTTCAATTATATTTGTGATGGGGCCGAGCAGGGTTCCGGTTATGGTATAGGCGACGATTGAATTTAAGCCAAAACGTTTAAATATGCCCTCAAAGAGTTTGCCTACGACGATAAGCAGACCAAGGGGTAGTAAGGCGTCGATCATAGATAGAGTCTCATCAATTGTTGAAGATTTAACCAGCCGAGGTGGGTGATGAATTAGACGCGTACTTGATATGAAAATAAATCGCCTATCAAAAAAAGCAAGCCTTTCTCACGCCCTTGCCCCGCGTTTATATAATGCTTGACAAGGTACATTTTTTTGGCTATCACATCGTCTTGTTCTCGCTGTTCGCAAACCGCCATCACATACAACACAGTATCTCCGGAGATTGCGCTATGAAGCATATATGTATTCTATTTGGCCTGATATTTCTCGTTGTGGGCTGTAAGCCCGCTGAGTCGCCGACACCTGCAAAGCGCGCTATCACGATATGGTGGGCGCAGTGGGATCCTGCGGATGGGCTTCAGGAATTGGGCAATAAATTCGAACAGGAAACGGGTATTGCCGTTAAAGTTCACCAGATTCCCTGGCCGTCTTATCAGGATCAGGTCTTCCTCAATTTTGGAAATAATAAAACGGATTTTGATATTGTAATTGGCGATAGCCAGTGGATTGGACGAGGCGCGACGCGCGGTCTTTACGTCGATCTGACCGACTGGTTGCCCACGGCAATTGATATAGACAAAATTCATCCCCGCGCCGCGCGTTATTTGTGTGAATATCCGCCCGGTGGTGGCAAATTCTACGCTGCGCCATGCGAGACCGATGCCGTCGGATTTGTCTATCGCAAAGACTGGTTTGAAGACCCTGCCGAGCAAGCGTCATTCAAAGAAAAATATGGGCGGGATCTGACGATTCCCGACAATTGGGATGAATTCCGCGATCTGGCTGAATTTTTCCATCGTCCAGATCAAAAACAATACGGCTGTGCTTTGCTCACTGGCCGAGGGTATGATTCGATGACGATGGGCTTTCAGATGTTTATGTGGGGTTTTGGAGGCTCGTGGGGCGAGTTTGGAGAATTTGCGGTGGATGGGTATGTCAATAAACCGGAAGTGGCAGAAGCCCTTGCGTATCTGAAGGCGTTGTTACAATACGGTCCCAATGGCGCGACCAATTTCGACTACGGGAAAACCTATGAAGCCTTTATCAATGGTTCGACGGCTATGAGCATGAATTATTTCGCCTTTTATCCCGGTATTGTGAAACAGATGGGGGACAAGGCGGGTTTTTTCATGGTGCCCAAAGCTGGCGATAAGCGCGTGGTGAGTCTGGGTGGGCAGGGGTTTAGTATTTCGACCAAGACATCCACAGAGCAACAAGAACTGGCCAAGCAATTCATCGCGTGGTTCTTGCAAACGGATATCCAAAAAGAATGGATTACCAAAGACGCTGGATTTACCGCCAATACGGATATTCTCAATAGCGATGAATTTCGAAACGCATCTCCGTATAACCGCGCTTTTGCAGAATCTCTCGATTATCTCCAGGACTTTTGGAATGCGCCTGTTTACAACGAGTTGCTCGCGGTTTCGCAGCGCTATTTGGGCGAGGCGATTGACGGGGTTACACCCGCGCAGGAAGCCCTCGATAAAATCGCTGCCGAACACGAGCAGATTTTCAAAGATGCCGGTTTGTTGAAGTAATCATAACTCAAAAAGGAAAGTACAACTCTATGTCCTCTTTCAAAACGCCTGAAGACATCAAAGTGGGGGTTATCGGCTACGGCGGCGCATTTAACATGGGTCGCCAACATCTCACGTTTATGAAAAAGGCGGGTATGACGCCTGTTGCGGTTGCAGAACTCGACGAAACGCGCTTGAAGGTCGCGCGAGAAGAATTTCCCGGTATTGAGACCTATACCTCTGTGTCTGCAATGCTGGATGAATCCGATGTCAATCTCGTCGTGATCATTACGCCACACAATACGCATGCCGAACTGGCATTGCAATGCCTGCGCGCAGGGCGCCATGTCATCAGCGAAAAACCGCTGGCGATCACGACTGAGGAATGCGATGCGATGATCCGCGAAGCCGCAAAGCAAGACCTTCTTCTTTCTACCTATCACAACCGCCACTGGGATGGGTGTATTCTGAATGCTCTTGAACAAATTCACCAGTACAAGGTTATTGGCAAGGTCTATCGCATTGAAGCCCATATGGGAGGATATAATCGACCGGGCGATTGGTGGCGCAGTAGTAAGAGTATTTCTGGAGGTATTCTCTACGATTGGGGTGTTCACCTTCTCGAATATTCACTTCAGATTCTGCAATCGGATATTGTGGAGGTCACTGGATTTGCACACACCGGTTTCTGGGCTGATGAGACCCGCTGGCAGGCCGATACCAATGAAGACGAGGCCACGGCTATCGTGCGTTTCAAAAACGGGACCTGGATCAATCTCACGATGTCGAGTATCGCATCTGCACCCCGCAAGGGCTGGCTCGAGATTACCGGTACGACCGGTACCTATATTTTTGATGGTGGGACGTACGAAATTTTGCAGATAAAAGATGGGGAAAAGGTCGTTTCCTCTGGCAAAAATCCCGGGCATCAATACGATAAATACTACGATAATATTGCCGCACATCTCTCGACGGGTGAAGACTTGATCATCACGCCCGAATGGTCCCGCCGCCCCATTCACATCCTGGACCTCGCCTGTAAAAGCGCAGCGATGGGGCAGACGATCAAGGCGAAGTACGCATAGTACGGGTATTACTAAAAAAGCGGCCTGTGTCGAGAGACATTGGCCGCTTTCTTTTTAATTACTGGACTAAATACCAATCCGCTTTGGGAATACTGTTACCCCCCAATTCACATACCGATCTCGCTCCTCAGGTGTCTCTGCGCTCATGCCTACTTTTACCTGTGTGTCTTTTACCTGGTCGAGCACGTGTTTTACGCAGTCTTCCACCGTTCGATATGGAAATTGGGGGTGTGCCTCAATGCTGAACAACAGATCGTTTGGCCCAAAGTTTAATACATCCACTCCTGGCTTAGCCAACTGTGCGGCGTTGATTACGGCTTCGACAGATTCAATCTGAATTGCCAGCCATCCATAGGCATTCCACCAGGGAGCGTATTCCAACCGATCTGGTCGCTCGTCCAGTCCCACTCTATGTACGCCACCCCAACTGCGTTTGCCCATCTGGGGATAATAAAAGGCGTTTACGGCTTCATCTACAATTGCTTCGCTTTCGACTTCAGGTACCATAATCCCCGAAGGTCCCAGATCGAGATAATTGCCGATCAGATAGGCGTGACGAGTGTGCTTAATCCGAATCTGAACGGGTAAATTAAAATCCCGGGCCATGATGCAGAAAGCCACCAGGTGGGCTTCGTTAAAAGGTCCGTGTTGTGCATCTACATTTAGATAGTCACATTCGTGTTTTGACAGAATATCTGTCAGTTCTCCTTTTTCAATATCCATTGGCACACCAATAGAATTTACAATTTCGCCATTCCGAATCCGTTGTTTTAGCGTTTTTTGCGACATGATACACCTCTTGTTCAGTCCAGGTTGTAAAGTTCCCTGGCATTTTCTGCCATAATTTGTTTTTTAACTTGTCGATCCGATACATTGCTCAGTGCCTGGTCGGGCGAATCAAAATCCCAGTGCGGATAATCGGTTGCAAACATCAGTTTGTCGTCCATGTCCATATGCGCCAGCATCTGCTCGAAATACGCCGGGTCTGAAGGTTCTTCTACGGGCTGTGTGGTCAGATAGAAATGGTCCCGGATATATTCCGAGGGTAGGCACTTCAAATAGGGAACCTCCATCTTGAGTTTTCGGTACCAGTTGTCCATTCGCCACATTAAAGGTGCTACCCACCCAAAACCCCCTTCGATCAGAACGATCTTTAAGTCGGGAAATCGCTCAAAAACGCCTTCGTACACATAGCTCGTTACCTGTACTTGAAATGCCATGGGCATCCCGCCGTGATCCTGAATATAATGCGCCGCTTTGCCCGCGCCCGTAATTGGACCAATACCCGTGCCGCCAAAGTGAATGCCTATGGGGAGGTCGTATTCAACGGCTGCTTCGTAAATTTTCCAGTATTTACGTCTGCCCAGTGGCTCCATTGTTCGCGCCATGAACATCAGTTGTACAAATCCCGGATGATCGCCCAGGCGTTCAATTTCAGCAACGGCGAGATCGGCGTCTTCATACGCGACAGTCAGAGATGCGCGCAACCGCTCATCTTTTTCCAGCCATTCGGCTATTTGCCATTCATTAACCGCCTGTGCAATCGCAGCTCCGTATTCCAGATTTTGCTGTCCCCCAGCAGGCGATAGCGGGTTCAATATGCCGTAGTCCATTTCCCAGGTATCCAGCAATTGTTCCTGCATAAAGCCCAGATGCGACCCAGGGGGTCCTTCGGGGGGGAATGCATCGTTTCGCGCGGCAAAGGGCACAGCTCTCGGGCAATTGGAACCTGAGCGCCTGCGCCCTGCGATGCTCAAATGATAATCTTTCCACGCGCTGGGCATATAATCTACCCAGACCTCAGTGGCGGGAGATTGGTATCCATCTACATTGTGAATATCGCAATCGATTACCGATAGCTTTTCTCTCTTTTTGACCTCTGGCTCTTCTAAGATCGTCATTGCCATAGCGGTATCTCCTCACAATTTGTAAAACGCTCGTGCATTTTCTCTCAAAATTTTTTCCAGTAGCGAATCGGATAGCCCTGGTGGAATGGCGTCGTCCGGTCCGTCAAAATGCCAGTGCGGATAATCGGTCGAAAACATCAGTATTTCATCCGAGTCCAATTGTCCGATCATTTGCAAAAGGTGTTCGGAATTTATGGGCGCGTCCATCGGTTGTAGCGTCATTCGAATGTGTTCTCGCACATAGTCCGATGGGGGTCGCACAACCCAGGGAGTGTCTCGGCGCAGGCCTTTCCATTCTTTGTCCATGCGCCACATCCAGGCGGGCATCCAGACAAATCCACTTTCGATTAATACCACCCGCAATTCGGGAAACCGCGCAAACGCGCCTTCTGAGATCAGGCTCAGGACTTGTGCCTGAAAAATCTGCGCCATATCAGCACATTCTTCAATATAGGTCGAAGGCCAGCCCACGGGTGTGGGGGGAAGCGATGAAGCACCGCCAAAATGAATGCCAATTGCCAGGTCGTGCTTTACTGCAGCCGCGTACATTGGATTGTATTCGCTTTTTCCATATAGAGAATAGGAGCGGACCGGGAGTATTATCTGTACGAAGCCGGGATGATCGCCAAAGCGTTCAATTTCTCGCGCGGCCAGCAGGGGATTCTGGCTGGGTACGACCAGTGAAGCGCGGAGACGCGCGTCTTTCTCCAGCCAATGATCGATTTGCCACTGGTTGACCGCTGTTGCAAGCGATGCTGCGAGGTCTTCGTTGTGCACGCTTTGTACCCAATAGCCACACGTCAAAATCCCCACTTCTACGTCCCAGGGATCGAGTACCTGTTTTTGTGTTAGTTCCAGATTGGAACCCGGGGGACCATTTGCGGGCCGAGTCCCTTTCCGCGCAGATGTGGGCGCGCCACCCGGATAATCATTCGCGCCGGGACCTCGAAAATGGGATTCGCGAAAATATGCGACCCAGTGGTCTTCCAGATATGGGACAAGGGTTTCCAGAGAGGCAAACGCGTTGTGAATGTCGCAATCGATAACGGGACGGCCAAGGCCTGTAAAATCAGTGGTCATTCTTTCTCCAGCAGAGCGTCAATCTCGCGGGCGAGGGTTGGCAAATTAGTCTGAATTACATCCCAAACCAGCCGATTATCCACGTCGGCATAGCCATGAATGAGAACGTTGCGAAAAGAAATGATGCGTTGATACTTGCTGATGCGGGAGGCGAGTGCAGAGTCAAGTTTTGCAAGTTGCGCCATGGCTTCGCCGATGATTTCAAACTGACGCTCCACAGCAGAACGCATCATGGTATTACGCTCGTAGTCTGCAAACGTCTTGTCACCAGTGAACTCCTTCAGCAACCCAATGGCGTACTGGATGTCGTACAGGTATTTCTTGATCTCAAGCCTCATAAATCAGCCTCTTAGTCTCCTCAATGGATTGCCGGAAATACGGGTTCTTGATGGCTGAATCGACCACCAGATCCACGGGTTTTCCAAAGAGCCGTTCCAGAGCTTCCAGCAAGCCGAAGTAAGTGTCGGCATAAGCACCGTCCGGTAATGGTTGAAATTCCACCACAAAATCAAGGTCGCTTTTCTCTGGTTGGTATTGGCTGGTTACGGCCGATCCGAAAAGGTCGAGTCTAAGCACACTGTAACGGAGACACAATTTCTCCAGTTCAGCGGTCTGTTCGCTAACGACTGAAATCATTATCAGATCTCCTGATTTTGGTAAAGTATAAAATCCTGTATCAAAAATACCTTATTTTTAATGAACGAAAAAAATAGACGACCACACGTTAAAAGCTATCTATTCCCTTCTACGTCCATCTATGTTTATCTGTGGTTGCTTTTTGGGATGCTCACTTCTCACCTTTTGTTTGTGTATCAAAAAAATCGAAAATGGCTGGTAGGGCTGTGTACCATATCGTGTTGTGCGTATCGTCGGGATATTCGGTATAGGTGAAATTTGTCATATACTTTGCCAGCAGTTTTGCGGTGCGTCGCGCGGGTTCTGCCAGTGCGACCATGTCCTTTGCGCCTTGTGAAAATAGCACGGGAAGGTCGGCATGCGGTTTGACGTGTCTCGATCTTACCCACCGCCCGCTGGCCGCGATTGGCGCGATGGCAGCAAATTTTTCGGCATGTCTCAATCCCAGAATCCAGGTGCCGCCTCCGCCCATCGAATGACCGGTGAGGTACACGCGCTCTGAATCGATATTGTAGATGGATAATACGCGATCCAATACATCCATGACATCTTGTCCGCCAATCCTGCGATACCCTGTGAAAGGCCCGCGTCCACTCGGCGCGACAAATAAATATCCGCGTTCTTGTGATAGACGCTTGCACAAGTTCTCTGTTTCGCCTCTTCTGCGCCGGTCCAACCAGGTGTTTTCGCTGCCAGAAGCTCCGTGAAGGCCAATGATCAGTGGCCATGATTGATCCGGCGTATATCCCTCTGGCACAAATATGCGATAGGGGACGAGTTGGCTGTCAACGGCTGAGCGATATGCGAGGTGAAAGTCGCCAGTGCTTTTCTTCAGGGGGTCTTTTCCGTCCAGAAGTGCCGAAGATAGGGTTTCGGCGAGGTCGATGTCCGCCGGTATGTTAATCGCGCCGCGCCATGTCAATCCCCTGCCGCTGCGGCGGTATTTCATGACCATAGGTTGCGCTGTTCGTCTGAGATCTCCCACGTATTTGGCGTGCATTTTCTCGAGATGTGCGACGATATATTCGATTGTTTCGACGGCTGCCCGCTGGGACGCACCACGGGATGCGATATTTTCATCCTGCAAGGTTTTTAGCCGCGTTTGCAAAATTTTCAAGCGTGAAGACATTGTGTCTGTGTGCAAAAAAGCTCTTGTGACTCTCAGCAGAAGTTTGCCCGCTGGATCGCGCAATTCATAGCGCACACCTGCGCGTCCTTCGGGCAAACCCGTTGCTGATAGGGCGCAAGTGAGCGCGCGGATAGACGAAATTGGTAATGTGCGCTCGTCAACCACACCCTTCGCTCCCCGCAGCGATAGCCGCGCCGTATATTCGCCTGAAAGCGGATGTCCCAGGGTAAAGAGGGGTTTCAGTTGTACGTGAAGCGTGTCGTCTGTGTTCGTGATGGTGCGATTTAATACCAGGTTGTAGCTTGCGGCGAGTTCTGGACCTTCGCCAGAGCTACTGTCTCGCGTCATTGCCATAAATCGCATAAATAGGCGATAGGCGCGATAGTTGTCTTTTTTTTTAAAAGCAGCAAAAGCTGAATCCGATAGTGTCTGAAGATCGGGGGGTACGCCTTCATCTGTTGCTTTCAGGCGGTTCAATGTAGAACGCGTAACTACTGTGAATGCGCGGGCATCTTCCCAGGCGATATCGCCGAGTTGCTCGCCTTCGAGCCGGGTGATAGGAGGTTGGGCATGGCCTCTTACACAGGTTCCTATTATGCAGAATAGAAATATGCCACATATCGCAGTGTACTTGCGAGAAAGATGTAGAAAGGGGCTGGGCATGATTTTATCTTTCCAGACAAATAGGGTTTTTTCCGTTTGACAAAATAAGTTGCTATTGGGAAAAATGCAAGGCTAAGGAACAATTCCGACTTGTGCGATGCAGATTCCCACTTTATCATGGTTTGTCAGTACTATTGCCAATCTGTGCAAAGGATAAAATAATGAATTCTACTATTCGCAAATCTATTGTAGCCCTGCTGTTATTTTTTCCCTATCCCATTCTTGCAGATGTTTCGTTGCCCGCGATTTTTTCAGATAATATGGTGTTGCAGCGGCAAATTGCAATATCCGTGTGGGGGAATGCCAGTGCCAATGAAGAGATTACCATTGAGTTAGATACCCAGCGGGTGACGATCACAGCAGATGCAGGGGGTACATGGCAGATTCACCTGAGTCCTATGGATGCGGGAGGCCCGTATCAGCTCACCGTACGTGGCAAAAATGTCGTCACGTTTAACAATGTGATGGTGGGGGAGGTCTGGGTTTGCTCGGGACAATCCAATATGGCCTGGCTCGTCAGGCGTTCCCAAAATCCGGAGGAGGAGATCAAAGCGGCGGATTATCCCAATATCAGGCTTTTTACAGTCAAACGCAATGCCGCGCAAAGGCCCGCACAAGATGTTGAGGGTACCTGGAGTGTATGCGATACGAGTAGTGTCGGCAATTTTTCTGCGGTGGCCTATTATTTTGGGCGCCGTTTGCACAAGTCTTTGAATGTACCCATTGGTCTTATCAATACATCCTGGGGTGGTACACCGGCTGAGGCCTGGACTTCATTGCCCGCGCTTCAAGTCATACCGGAGTATGCGCCGCTGGGCAAGCGCTGGGCTGAATACATCGCCGCGTATCCGAAAGCACGGGAGGAATACCAGGCCCGGCTCGCCGTATGGCAGGCAAATACCGATAGCTTGCGCGCTTTGGGGCAACGCCGTCCGCGAAGACCGTGGCGAAATCCGAATAGTCCCCATCGTCCGTCTGTGCTCTACAATGGGATGATCGCGCCTATCGTTTCTTATGGTATTCGAGGTGCGATATGGTATCAGGGGGAGTCAAATGCTGGCCGGGCATATCAATATCGCGCGTTGTTTCCAGCGATGATTCAGGACTGGCGTTTGAGTTGGGGGCAGGGCGCATTTCCGTTTTTCTTTGTACAGCTTGCCAATTTCAGGCAGGCAAAGGAAAATCCCGAGGAAAGTGCCTGGGCTGAATTGCGCGAGGCACAATTGATGACGCTTTCATTGCCGAATACCGGTATGGCCGTGGCGATTGATATTGGTGAGGCAGACGATATTCACCCGAAAAATAAACAGGATGTTGGCTTGCGCCTGGCTCTGGGGGCAGAAGCTAAGGTCTATGGTGTGGATCAACCGCATTCTGGCCCTGTGTATCGGTCTATGGTGGTTGAAGAAGACAAAATTCGTCTGCGATTTGATCGCGCGTATGGCGGCTTAAAAGCAAAGGGCGATGTGCTCAAGGGTTTTGCGATCGCAGGGCAAGATCGCAAATTCGTTTGGGCAGAGGCAAAGATTGATGGCGACGATGTGCTGGTCTGGAGCAAAGATGTGCAGCAGCCCGTTGCTGTCAGATACGCATGGGCAGATAATCCAATTTGCAATTTGTACAATGGCGCAGATTTGCCGGCTTCGCCTTTTCGCACAGATGACTGGCGCGGTATTACCGCTGACCGGCAGTAAGTCCCACCTTCACAGGAGATTCCAATGTCCGCTATGAAAGCAGCACTTTACAAAGGTATCCGCGAAATCGAATGGCAAGATGTCGAATACACACCCCCGGCACCGGGTTATATTACTCTGCAAACGAGAAGTTCTGGTATCTGCGGCAGCGATCTGCACAATTATTTTGGCGAGTGGAAACCCTCGCTCGAACGCGCCGCGGGGCACGAGTTGTGTGGCACGGTTACCGAAGTTGGCGAGGGCGTTACGGGTATTGAGGTAGGGGATCTCGTCACTGCCGAATGTTTCTCGCATTGTGGTACCTGTCACTACTGCGTTACAGGTCGCTACAACCACTGCGCCAATCGCAAGTGGTTTTCGGGCGAATCACACGGTGGTTTTGCCGAATACACCACCGCACACAAAAATAGTGTCTTCAAATTGCCCGATATGACTTTTGAACAGGGTGCGCTTGTAGAACCCCTCGCTGTCGCGCATCGCGCACTCGCGCAGGCAAAAGCGTCTTACCAGGACCGGGTCGCAGTGATCGGTGGGGGAACAATTGGTCAACTTTGCCTGGCGGTTGCCAAAGCTATTGGAGTGCGCGAAACGCTTATCACCACCAAATATTCGCAGCAGGCCGACCTCGCACGCGACCTCGGTGCGGATCACGTCGTCGATATTACGACGACCGATGTGAAGGATGTGGTTAAAGACCTCACCGATGGCATGGGGTATGACGCCGTTATCGAAACTGTGGGTACCGCGCAGAATTTCGATGATTCCATCGCGATATCGCGCCGCCATGCTATGATCGTTCTCGTGGCCGGTTATTTCAAGCCCCTCGAGGTTGACTTGCGCCAAATTGTCTGGTCCGAAGTCAATATCACAGGCTCTAATTGCTACGGTTTTAGCGGCATGCGTACTGATTTTGATGTCGCTATTGATCTCATTACCTCTGGGCGCGTGCAAGCTACGAAACTCGTCACCCACCGCTATCCCTTTTCCGATATCGCCGAAGCTTTTCACACCGCCGCTGATAAAAAATCCGGCTGTGTCAAAGTTCATCTCGTGAGATAAAACCCATGGGCATTCGTCTCGGCATAGTTGGCGTGGGGGCATTTGCACAGGGTTTTATCCCCCTGTTCAATGCACATCCAGATGTGGATCAGGTTGTTCTGTGTGATCTGGATGCTGAAAAACGCCAGAGTAATGCGGAAAAACACGGGATTGTGCAGACTTCGCCGTCTCTCGATGATTTGTGTGATACCGATGTTGATGCTATCGCGCTTTTTACCCAGAATTGGCTGCACGGGCCGCAGGCAGCGCAAGCACTTCGCGCGGGGAAACACGTCTATTCAGCCGTGCCTCCGGGCATCGCACTCAATGAACTTCGCGCTATTGCCGGAGCTGTCCGCGAGACGGGCAATATCTATATGCTCGGTGAAACGAGTTACTATTATCCGGCAGTGATTTACTGTCGGCAGCGATTTCGCGAGGGCGCGTTTGGCGATGTTGTGTACGCCGAAGCCGAGTATTATCACGACTGGGATCACGGTCTGTACGCTGTTGCAAAGTGGCGCGGCGGAGAAAATTGGCGCGAAACCGCTGGTGTGCCGCCCATGTTTTATCCCACCCATTCGACGAGTCAGATTCTCTCTATCACGGGCGCGCGTATGACCCACGTTTCATGTCAGGGTTTCACAGATCGCCACGAAGATGGAATCTACGCATCAAATAAGTGGAATAATCCGTTCAGCAATGAATCTGCGCTGTTCAAGCTGTCCGATGGCAGCACCGCGCGCATCAATGAATTTCGACGTGTTGGTCATCCGGGGGCGGTGCGTATGACGATGTTTGGCACACAGGGCAGCTTTGAACACAATGCCTCGGGTGCGGTCTGGCTCACAAAAGATCGGTCTGAACGCGAATCTCTCGACGCGCAACTCACCTGTCGCGTAGCGGTGAGGCGCGTTGAGGGCGATATGGATAAGGTTACCGCAGACGATGGGACGCATCACTCTGTTGCGCCCATTCATCCGGCTCATCGTTTGCCCGATGCATTCAGAGGTTTGCCCAATGGTCACAATGGGTCACATCAGTTTCTGGTTGATGATTTTGTTCGCGCCTGTGTCTCGGGCAAGACGCCGCCGAACAATATTTACGAAGCTGCACGCTACCTGATCCCCGGCCTCATTGCCCACGAATCTGCTCTCAAGGGCGGTGAGTTGCTCGAGATTCCCGATTTGGGCGATCCGCCCACAGATAACCGATTGGAAGTTGACTGATCAGTTGTGGGGAGAGTAGAATTCATCCATAAACAGGGAGTTGGCCATGTCGTATTTTTCCAATGAAGAAAAAGCCTTTTTTAAAAAAAATGGCTATGTTGTCAAACCCGATTTGATTGCACCAGAGCTACTCAAAAATGCGCGGGATGCCGTGTGGGAATATATCGAGGCGGATCGCGATGATCCTCAGACATGGATCAATGCGGGGCCAAAAGGCAATCTGCCGTGTAGCGACCATCCCGCAGTCGCGGCTATGAGGACAGACACACCGCTTTACGACATGGCCGAAGAACTCGCGGGTAAGGGACGTCTTCGCCCGCCTGGCAATGGGCTATGTAAGATGATCTATCCTTGTGGTCATACAGATTGGCAGCCTCCGAGAGGGCATCTGGATGGGTATCTTATCGAAGGTGTGGCGGATACTTTCACCGTTGCCGTTACCATTAATATCGGCGATGTTTTACCCCGCGGCGGCGGTTTTACCACATGGGCGGGGGCACACCTCAAGGTTGCCCGATATTTCCAGGGGCATGCGCTGACTAATTTGAGCGGTCTCAAAGTGCCCGGTTTTTTACATCCCGATACGCGCTATGAACACGCCGCGCCTGCGGGTACGGTTTGCTTCTGGCACCACTATATGTTGCACACGGCCAGTATGAATTGTCGGACAGATATCCGCATGGCACTTGTCAATCGCTTTGCTTTCAAGAACCTGAGCGATATCCTGTTCGATCTGCCCTTTGATCTATGGGACCACTGGGAAGGCTTGCGCGATATCAACTGAAAGGATGCCATATGGCACGAATGAAACGACTTGAAAAGCTCGATGGCTTTGCCAATGTACAGATGGTCGAAGTCGAACAGCCAGAACCCGGTCCCGATCAGATGCTGATTGAGGTCAAGCGCAGCCTGATCAGCAGGGGGTCGGAGCTATTTTGGCGATACGTCCGGGAAGAGGCGGTAAGTCCTGAAATGATGGGGTATTCCGACGCGGGTGAGGTCGTGGGCGTGGGGGCCAACATCCAGGATTTCGCAGTGGGACAGCGCGTCATGGCGAACACCCCACACGCTCAGTACGTCATTGCCGGCGAAACCGATAGATCCCGGCGCGCTTTCCTCCTTCCAGAAGAACTCAGCTATGAGACCGCGACCTTTCTTCCTCTCGCGACCAGTTCTGTGATGTGGATGCGCACTTCGCCAATAGAATCCGGGCAGACTGTTGTCGTGCTCGGCCAGGGAATCGTAGGTGCCCTGTGCGCTCAGATCGTCTGGGAACGCGATCCCGGATGTGTGATCGTCGTCGATGCACAGCCTCTCCGATGCGATATCGCGCGGAAACTGGGGCACGAAAATGTGATTGATGTCTCCCAGACCGATTCTGTGGCAGCGGTCAAGGAACTCACAGATGGCAAGGGTGCCGACCTCGTCGTCGAGTGCGTCGGTGGCTACGCTGGCATCCAGTCCTTCGAACAAGCTCAGAAGATGCTCGCACCCAGGGGAACAATTCATCTCATCGCGAAGTATCAAGGTGCTCCATTGCCTCTGGAAGGGGACGCCTTTATGAATAAGCAGATCATCGCGGGCATCCGCATCGATACACCCAGAGAGGCGTGTATGCGGGATGCAGCCCAGATGCTGATCGACGGACGGGTCAAAGTCGCCGAACTGATTACCCACAGACTCCCCTGGGAACAAACTCCGGATGCGTATCACCTGCTCTATCACAAGCCGGACGAAGCACTCGGCGTTATTCTGGAGTGGGATTGATCTGATTTTGAGCAGGGCAGGAGGCATTATGAAGAAACTTCGATTGGCTGTTGTGGGGTGCGGTGCTTATGAAAGTTCCCGCGCCCGCGGATATATCGCGACGATGGTCAAGCTGACCGATCTCTACGATTTGTGCGCGATCTGCGATCATAGCGAGCAGTCGTTACAGGTTGTTGGCGAGCGTTTTGGCGTTGACGCGCGATATACCGATTTTGAGGCGATGCTCGATAGGGAAAGTCCAGATGTGGTCTTTATACTTGTTCCCACAGATGGGCAGGCAGTTATGGCTTTGACGGCTATTGAGCGCGGTTGTCATATTATCACGGAGATTCCGTATGCCCACACGCTGGCGATTGGCGATGCAATTGATCGGGCATGTCGGGATAGAGGAGTGGTCTGGGAGGTCGCTGAAAATGTCTGGCTCTGGCCTCAGGAACAATTGAAACAAAAGATTGTGAGGGAAGGGTTGCTTGGGAAACTGACACATGCGCGTCTGTGGTACACGTCTGGTAGCTATCACGGTATCAATGGGGTTAGAATGATTCTCGACAAGGCCGCGATCCGTGCTCTGGGCTATGCACAATCGGTGGAGGTGTTGCCATATAGCAATTATGGCGGGGCGCAGGAAAATACCCGATGGTGGGAGAGTGCTGTTGTCGAGTTTGAAGATGACGTGGTCTGTCTATACGAGATGTCGCCAGCGGGTGCGCGCAGCAACTTCTGGGATATCGAAGGGGTGGAAGGACATCTTTCGGGCCATGAGTTGGTGCTTTATGGAGGCGGTGAACGCGCATCTTATCCGATTCGGGATACGTTTGAGGAGATTGACGGAGCGCAGGTTCTCTCGGCCGCTCGCGTCGATACCGATCCACCGGTTGTCTGG
>JAPPAB010000116.1 GCA_026705765.1 Gemmatimonadota bacterium | reverse complement strand
TTTCTCGGAGCTACGGTGACTTTTTTAATTTTACAGAAATTTAAGGACGCTATCCACGCTCGGGCAGATTATAAACCCTTAGCCTATCTCCGAGTGTCAAATAGAAGGAAAAACCAATGCGTAAACAGATTCTGTTTCTCTTATCAACATTTGCGCTTTTGATGTCTCCGCTGTCTCTTGCGGCACAGAATAGTACGGCAGGTGATCAAGACCTTACCCCGGACTTTGATGGAGATGGTCAGGTTGGCTTCCCTGACTTTTTGGCGTTTGTGGGTCAGTTTGGGACACGTGAGGGAGATGGGAGATATGACGCGAAGTATGACCTGGATGGCGATGGCGAAATTGGCTTTGGCGATTTTCTGCTCTTTAGTGCCAGCTTTGGCAAAGGGGAGCCTTCCTCTGGCGGTGATGGTGCAACGCTGGTTGTTATTCCGGATGGGAATTTACGCGCTGTTATTGAGGCTATTCTCGGCAAGGCGAGCGGTGCGCCAATCACTCAGAGTGAGATGGCGGCCCTGACGCGCCTTGAGGCGCGGAACAAGGATATTCGCGATTTGGTCGGGCTTGAGTTTGCTACCCGTTTGACATTCCTGGATTTTGGTGATGAGATAGTGGAAGGGCAATCTGTCAACAGCAACAGCATCTCGGATCTTACGCCCTTATCGGGTTTGACCAATCTGACATTTCTGAATCTTTCCAGCAACGGGATTGCGGACCTTATGCCCCTATCAGGCTTAACCAACCTGACAGACCTGGATCTTTCAGGCACCAACATCAGGGATGTGTCCGCACTCTCAGGCTTGACCAGTCTGGAATCTCTGGATCTTTCCAGCAACAGGATCACGGATGTGTCTGTATCGTCATTGCCAGTTTTGACCAATCTGAGGTCGTTGGATCTTTCCTCCAACTTCATTGGTGATGTTTCAGCACTGTCGGTTTTGATCAATCTGAAAGATCTGGATCTTTCTAACAATTTCATCAGGGATGTGTCAGCATTATCTGCCTTGACCGGCCTGGAAAGGCTGATTCTTGCTAACACCAGAATAAGTGATATTTCAGCGCTGTCTGTCCTGGTCAACTTGACAGATCTGGATCTGTCCTTCACCAGTATCAGTGATGTATCTGTGTTGTCTGCCTTGACTAATCTGGAAAGGCTGGATCTGTCAGGCACCGGTATCAGGGATATATCAGCACTCTCAGGCTTAATTAATCTGGAAAGTCTAAAATTTTACAAGACCAGTATCTCAGATCTCGCGCCGCTGGTGGCAAATACGGGATTGGGTGGTGGAGATGTGGTCGATGTGAGAGAAACTCTGTTGAGTGACACATCACGCAAAACGCATATTGTAACCCTGCTCCGCAGAGGGGTTGAGATTTCTTTTTATGTTAGTATCCCAGATGTTAATCTGCGCGCTGTTATCGAGGATAGTCTTGGCCAAGAGCAAGGGGCACTAATCACGGTAGCTGAAATGGCGGCCTTGACGCGCTTTGGTGCCCGAGATAGGAATGTCAGGGATTTGACTGGGCTTGAGTTTGCTGTTGATCTGGCGTGGCTACATCTTGGTTCCGGTGTGTTTGATATATTGTCCAACAGCAACGAAATATCTGACCTCTCGCCCCTTTCAGGCTTGACCAACCTGACCTATCTTAATCTTTCATACAACACTGTCTCGGATATCACGCCTCTCTCAAGCCTGACCAACCTGACTTCTCTGAATCTTTGGGGCAACACCATCTCGGATATATCAGCACTCTCAGGTTTGACCCGCCTGACTTATCTGGAGCTTCGTGTCAACGACATCTCGAATATCACACCATTATCAGGCATGTCCCGCCTTTCTGTTCTGTATCTCAACGCAAATAACATCAGTGATGTATCAGCACTGTCAGGCTTGACCAATTTGGAAAGATTGGGTCTTAACGGGAATAGCATCAGAAATGTATCAGCACTGTCAGGCTTGACCAATCTGACACGTCTGGTGCTTCAGTTCAACGACATCTCGAATATCACACCATTATCGGGTTTGACCAGTCTGGAAGAGCTATGGCTTTTCCGCAATAGAGTCAGTGATGTGTCGGCACTGTCAGGCTTGACCAGTCTGAAGATTCTCGATCTCGCAGGCAACTCAGTCTCGGACCTCGCACCTCTGGTCGCAAACACGGGATTGGGCAGTGGAGATAGAGTTATTATGAATGGCAACCCGTTGAGTGCTACATCAATCAACACACATATTCCAGCCCTTCAGCGCAGAGGGGTTGAAGTGAGCTTTTGAGGGTGGGATGAGAACGATGTGAATATACCAGGAGCAACTAAAAATATTTTCTCAAGGGGCAGTATGAAACGTTTTTGTATCGTGTTTGTGGTCATTGCAAGTAGTCTATGGGCAGGGCTGCCTTTGGCGCACACATCACAATCCAGACCTCTCCCCGACTTTGACCAAAACGGCGTTGTGGACATTTCAGACTTTTTGCTCTTTGTCGGCAAATTTGGCGCAAAGCAAGGTGATGAGATATATGAAGACCGATTCGATCTGGATGGCAATGGCACAGTTGACATTTCAGACTTTCTGATCTTCGTCAACGATTTCGGCAAAGTATCTCCTGAAGGTGATGATGAAAATGATGTGAATATACCCGATGCCAACCTGCGTGCTGTGATTGCAGACAGTCTGGGCAAAGGGCGCGATGAGGCCATCACACGGGCAGAGATGGCAACCCTGACGAGCCTTGAAGTCCAGGATGCGAACATCAGCGATTTGACCGGGCTACAGTTTGCTACCAATCTGACAGTCCTGTGGCTTACCGGCAACCCCATAACCGATCTTTCCGCGTTGTGTGATCTGACCAATCTGACAGATCTGGTTCTTTTTGGAAACACAATAACAGATATATCTGCACTATCCAACCTGACAAATCTGATACACCTGAATCTTAATCACAACACTGTCTCAGACATCTCTGTGCTATCTAACTTGACTAATTTGGAATGGCTGTTCCTTGCCGACAACGCAATAACAGATATATCTGCACTGTCTAACCTGATCAATTTGAGTGGTCTGGATATTAGCGGCGCCAACATCACAGACATCTCTGTGCTGGCTAAATTGACCAATCTGACACAATTGGCACTTAACGACAACTGTATATCAGATCTCTCTGTACTGGCTAAATTGACCAATCTGACACACCTGAATCTCAGCGAGAACCGAATCTCGGACTTTTCGCCATTAGTGGCAAATACGGGATTTGGCAGTGGCGACGAGGTTGAGGTGAGGAAAAATCCCTTAAGTCCCGAATCGCTCAACACGCATATACCTGCTCTTCAGAGTAGAGGTGTTGATGTACAATTTGACGACCAACCGGTATTGGTATGTATTCCAATTCTTCCGCAGAATCTCTCAGTAGATGCGGGTAGCTCTCACACTTTACAGGCCAATTATCTGTACATTGATCGCGAGGCAATAAGGCCCGAAGGCCAACGCGGGTATGTTACTGCCGTGGTGTATGCCGATTTTAACCAGGATGGTCACATTGATGTCTTTTATGCACCGGGTGATGGGTGGCAGCACAATACATTTTCCGCGGAGTTGTACCTTAACGATGGGGCAGGGTGTTTCTCTCTCGACACTAATTTCTTTGATGGGAATCCACCGCGCCGGTTAGCACCGAGAAAGGCCCTCCCGGGGGATTTCAACGGAGATAATCGAATGGACGTTTTCGTATTGGGCCATGGCTATGACAAGCCACCATACCCCGGAGAGGCACCATACGTAATTCTTTCATCGCCAAACGGATACGTTGGCAGTGGGTTGGACACCTTTATTGGGTTCCATCACGGCGGCGCATCAGCCGACATTGATGCCGATGGGGATATTGATGTATTTATTACCAACTCGCCGTTCGGCACACCTTTTTTTCTTATCAATGATGGCAGCGGCTCATTTACACAGGATACGGACCGGATTGAAGGCATCATCCGTGAGCAGCTATATACGGCTGAGTTGGTTGATGTCGATGGTGACGATTTTCTGGACTTGTTGGCCGCGGGTCATGAGTATGATCCCCACGGAGGTAATCTCCCAACTCAGATCCTGTGGGGTGACAACACCGGTGTATTCAGCACAAATAGAGCGACGATTCTTCCAAGTGTCTCTGGCCGCGGCATTGTCGTTGATATTGACGTAAGCGACACGGATAAAGATGGCGACAAAGACATTGTCATTAACCGGACCGGTGACGAGAGTGCCGCTGTCTATGAAGGGTACTATGTGCAATTGGTTGAGCAAGTCGGCGCGCGCCGCTTTGAGGACAAGACCGCACAGTTAATTTCCAGCTACGAAGATGCTGAGGCCGAGTGGTTTGACTGGATCCGCATGTGCGATTGCAATGGCGACGGGCATGTGGATATCGTGGTTGACGATGCCGCCAGAAACTTGATCTGGGAGAATGACGGAATTGGCGCATTTCGACCGCGATAAGCGCAGAAGCCAATTCACCGCTTGATATTTTATTTAACGCGATCCCTTTTTTATTCCCGTGGCAATGTCAATCCAAATGTCGACCCCTTGCCCTGTTCACTCTCGACATAGACCCGCTCACCGTGTGCATCCATGATGTGCCGAACAATTGACAAGCCCAGACCCGTCCCGCCCATTGCGCGCGACCGCCCTTTATCGACCCGATAAAATCGCTCAAAAATGCGATCCATATCTGAAAGCGGTACCCCAATACCCGTGTCCTTTACTTCAAGTGCAATGCGACGCGTGCGGGTCTGATTTTCAATTTCCTCGGGTCTATTGCGACGGTTTTCCCGATCATTTTCCACAGGCTTGAAATCCCGCGTCTGAATCCAGATTTTACCCCCTTCGGGCGTGTATTTCACGGCGTTGTCGAGCAAATTGAGCAATGCCTGTTCAATGAGCTTGCGATCGCACTGCACCTGTACATTTTCTTTTATGTCTATCTCGATGGTAAGGGCTTTTTCTTTCGTCAGTGGGCGTATCTCTCCAACGACGGCGTTGACCATCTCATGTACGGGATATACGCCGGTCTCAAGAGGCAGAGCACCCGATTCGATACGCGATAAGTCCAGAATATCTTCTACCAGATTGTGCAGGCGATCCGCATGGGTGTTGATCATTTTTACGAATCGCTGTGAGGCTTCTCTGTTGTCTAAGGCACCGTCTGCCAGCGTGGCTGCACA
Organism: Gemmatimonadota bacterium; assembly: GCA_026705765.1. Lineage (NCBI taxonomy): Bacteria > Pseudomonadati > Gemmatimonadota > Gemmatimonadota bacterium. The sequence continues at coordinate 6,172 of JAPPAB010000116.1, read as the reverse complement.
TCCCTTAATGGTTGTGAGTGGGGTGCGCAACTCATGCGAAACATTGGCGACAAAATCTTTGCGAATGCGCTCCAGGCGGCGCAGTTCCGTGATGTCGTAAAAAATAGTTACAGAACCCGCGATATGATCGTCTTGCAAAATAGGTGCAGTTTGTACATCGAAATGGCGTTCTCGGCCGTCTGAGCGGGTGAGATCTAAAAATACCACTTGTCCGGTTGACAGGGTTTGATCAATCGCATCTTGTACGTCTCGATGGCGCACAAGCTCAATGGGCATGCGCCCTTCAATGGTGTCAGATACACCAAATAGCTTCTCAAATGTCTGATTGCCCATCAGGATGCGACCATTCTGGTCCGTGACCAGAATCGCTTCTGTAATGCTCGGCAAGACAGCTTCTAAACGCGATTTTTCAAGTGTGATTTGCCCAATTTGCACCTGGATCTGCTGGCGCATGTCGTCTAATGCTGTGCCCAATTCGCGCAATTCTCGCGTGGAACTAACGCGAAGTGTGGGGTGTTTTAATCTTCCCGAAGCAATGTTTTTGACGAACCAAATGGCATCTAAAATCGGGCGCGAGATATATCGCGAGGTGACATAAGCCAATAACAAGGCGAGGCATAATCCCAGTATCGATGCCATCCATATCGCCCGTGCAATCAGTTGTTCTATATGCCCTATATCGCGCAGGGGTAGAGCCAGTCGCAGGGCAAAATTTCTATCGCCAATTTCCGGTACTGCAGTTGCGACATATAATATTTCGATATCCTGTGTGTTGCTATAGCGCAAGTTGCTTCCCCGCCCCTGTTGAAGTGCCGCGCTTATTTCTGGATATTCGGCGTGATTTTCCAGAGCGCTCAGATCAGGTGGGTCGGTTTCCGAATCGGCTAATACGCGCCCTTGACCGTCGATCAGTGTTGCACGCACGCCCAAACGCGCGCCTATCTCGTCGACGAGTGGGACGAGTTCCTCATCGGTATTTGCCATGTCGCTGAGGTGTGCGCGGGCAAAACGCACTTCGCGCAAAAGTCTCTGTTCGAGATGATAAACCCAAAAGTCGCGTATGACGTGATCCAGATACAGATGTGCAGATACCAGTACCAGTACCAGTACAGAAAGGCAGGCGAGCATCCATTTCCAGTGCAAACGCATTCTATACTCTCTCTCGGCGGAATCGATAACCCACGCCTCGCACGGTTTCGATCCATTCGCTTGCTTCGCCGAGTTTCTCGCGCAACCGCCTGATGTGTGTATCGACCGTGCGCCCATAACCACTGTATTCATAACCCCATACTGTATCGAGTAAGTCGTCGCGCGTTTGCACGCGTCCACGGCGTTCGATCAGGGTTATGAGCAGTTTAAATTCTGTGCCCGTCAATTCCAATGGGTCGCCGTTTAACAGGGCCTGGTGTGCGGCTTTATCGATAGATATCGGTCCCAGATGTAACCAGGCATCTGGGGTTGATTGCAAACTGTCCTGGCTGCGCCGCAGAATCGCCTGCGCTCTCAAGACGAGTTCGCGCGGGGAAAAGGGTTTGACAACGTAGTCATCGGCTCCCAATTCCAATCCCACGATGCGATCTACTTCCTCTTTGCGCGCGGTTAACATCAAGATGGGTATGTGACGGGTTCGCGCCTCTTGTTTTAATTGCCTGCACATATCCAGTCCGTCGATGCCCGGCAGCATCAGGTCCAGTATGATCAAATCTGGCAGAACCTCCTGAACGCTCTGGAGAGCATGCTCGGCATCTTCTGCTGTTTCAACATCTAATCCGGCCTGATCGAGGTTGTAGCGCACCATTTCCAAAATATCGGGTTCGTCTTCAACCACCAGAATTTTATTCATTTTATTTTCCTGGTATGAAAATGGATGATGTACATATTTCTAAAAAATAAATATAATACGGTGGTCAAATTATTGTGAAGGTTTGAGGACAAATACCATGTCGATGGCTTGTAGTTGTTGGGTCAGCGTATCCAGGGCGTTTAGTTCAGACAGGTTGACGGGTGTTTGCAATAGACGCTGGATATCTGGATGGTCAAAGATGCGTTGCGGTGGCGCTTCGTAGCCTTTTGCTTCTACGCGAATCTGGCTGGTCGCAGGTGCCCAAATTTGAAATGTTCCGCGTTGGGCTACCGTCTGCAGGACTGTTTTGCCAATGGGATCAATCACTCGAATAATGGTCTGGGGTACGGGAGAATGGTCGCTCATTTCTATTTTGCCCTGTACTATGGCCTGAACAGGTTGGGGAGGCGCGAAATTTTTTGTTTTGAAGTAGATTGGATTCGTCAATGCCACACGCGATGTATCTGTACCATAGCACCGGGCGAGGTACCAGCAGTTGACAGTATCTTCGAGTGCTGTTGATATCCGATATTTTCGCGGTTGTTCTTTCAAATCCCAACTCTGGATTATCTGTGCATTGCGGATCAGTTCAATGCGCGTCAAATACGCATCGAATTTTGCGGCTGCCCAGGCGTGAATTATTGCCCGTCTTGTGTGGCCTGCTGGCAATTGGTCGCCGGGTCCGGCTGCAAAGATGGATAGTGAGATCAGAGGTCCGTTGGTTATCATATTTTGTCCGCTGGCTATTGCGCGCATCAGTCTATCGGCGGTCAGGTCGCCGGGCACATGTGTGTATGTGCGAAAATGTTCGTCGGAAAAAGCTGTGCCCGCAATGCGGTACCCCCGATTGAGCAGTGCAAACCAGATTGCCCGCGCTTCGGGATGTGCGATATCGAGTGCGTCAAAAGCCGGTCCAGCGAGAATATCGAATAACGAGGTGCCCAGAATCTCTGTGTAGCCAGTAATACCGCGGTCTAAACGCGTCTGGGCATGTAACTCGAATCCGGCTTGCTGGGAGGTAAATAGACCCGTGGTGCCCAATACCCATTGTTTTCCCCCGCGGGTTTCAACATATTTGCCGGGTAGTGTCAGTATCGAATTTTTATTCACATTCTCTGGTAGAGCTGCCCAGTCCAGTCCGCGTGCCTGCGCATCATTGCTGTTGAGAAGATCACCTGCCACCCATCCCCGTGCGTGGAGATCTCCCCAGGGTTTGAAGGGCAATTCTACCATGTGTTCACGACCGGGTACGAGGTGCAAGACCTGTGGTTCTGGCGGCAGGTGCGCCAAACCGCGCATTGCGGATACGGTGATTGTTTGGGGTGGTACATCGATTGCAAATGCTCCGTTGGCAACAAAACCGCGTTCTGCAAATCCCGTTTGTAAAATAGTTCCCAGAGAATCGGCGACGATTACCCGGCCCAATAGGGGGTGCCCGGTTTCGGCATTGAAGAGACGACCGCGCAATCGGGTCGCTTTTTTGTCGCCGACATAGGCCCGGGCGCTGAGGTGAGCCAACCGCGCCCGCACATAGACGCCGCCCATGTTTTCATCGGTGTCGCGCAATGTGGCTGTCGCTGTGCCATTTTCTATTTGTGCCCAGGGGGTTATTTGCCCGCGACTCGCTTCGAAGATAACCACGGCTCCATCATGAGAAATCACACTGTCCTGCCCCGTCGCAGGTATATGGTGAGGTCGTGCTATAAAGCTGTCTTGTATGGTCACGCGCACCCTTGAGACGCGCGCGCCACTTGTGGGAAAATTCGCTGCTTTTAATTGCAGGCCGAGGGGCATTCGCGATGCAATTTTGTGCAGACGCACATCGTCAAAAGCCGCTTCTTTTCCTTCTGTAAGACAAATTACGCGCCCAAACAGGGCTTTTGTGGGTACCACAAAAGTCCCTGCCCATTGCGTCCACGACGCGCCTTCTGTTGTTATTCTGCTTTCGCCCACTGGCGTCTGATCTTCTGACAACCATCGGATGCGTGCAGAAGCTCTTGCACTGTCGGCACGCGCCCATCCGGTTAAGACGTAAACGGCTCCCGGCTGAATATCGACGGGATCGCTGATCAGGGCGGTGGGTTCACCCCGCGGTCCTCCTATCATAAGGACTGAGATTTTACCGCTGTGGGCGCGTTCGCGTTCGACCATGACCCGCGTAGAATCGGGTACGGGAGACCAATTTACAGGTATCTGCGATGCTGTGATTTGTTCAAATCCCCCGTTGGGCACGTCCGCCCAGAGGTGTGCGTTAAGAGAAAAAAAGAGAAACAGGTACCATACACGGATCATACTCTTGTATCCTTTTTATTTTATTACAAATTGAATATCATCCGCCCAGGGATCTATCCGCGTCAGGCGCACGCTTATGGGTTCACCCACGCGGATTTGTTCCGGTAGGCGTATGTCAACTTGCAGGGCATAGTCCAGGACTTCGATCCGGGCACGGTGGTCCCATGTGTTTAACACGAGTGCGTCAAATACCTGTCCTCTGTATTGCGAGAGATGGTGGTATATCCAGTAGCGCTCTCTGCGCTGTTCCAGGCGGTTGATCAGGCGGAGGCGTTCTTCGAGGTAGGGACAAAGTGTCGTCAGGTCATCTATAGAGTAGGGCAAGGCTCTGTTGTCGATGATGGCGACGAGTTGTCGCTGTGATACCAGGTCTATGAATCGCCTCAGGGGAGATGTGGTCTGGCAATAGGGTTCTACCCCCAGGCCACCGTGCAGGCCGGGCTGTAGTGAGATTGCTGCTGCGCGCATGCGCGTCAGTGTCTGATAGCGGTGTACTTGCTCGTTATCCGTGGGTTCTAAATCGGAGAGGTCGGGCGCGTCCTGTACGCGAAAGATCGCGGGTGCGTTTTGTTCAACACACAATTTGGCGGCTTCGACATTGGCTTTGACCATCAGTTCGCTGATCAGCAAATCAGCCCTGGAGTCGCGTTTTTTTATTTCGATGTTTACGGTTCCGTCAGCCGAGATATTCACGCGGCGATCAACCTGATCAACTGCTATAGCACCGGCTTCGACGCGCTGTATTAAAAGCGATTCTGCCGTGTCAAATAGGGCTGATAATATCGCGTGCCTGGGATGAGTTGCATCGTCGAGTATTGCGTCTGCTGCGTCATAACTCAGTTTTTCGCAACACCGGATGACGGAGAGCGTCCAGGTCGGGGTTTCCATCGCGCCATCTGATTCCACATTCCACAAGAGGCTGACGGCCAACCGATTCTCATGCGGGATAAGACTGCCCAGATTTTCCGATAGAACGGGCGGCAACATGGGATATTTTGCATCTGGAAAGTAGAGGCTTGCGCCGCGGTTTCTGGCTTCTTCGTCGAGGGCTGAATGCGCGGGGATCAGCGAGGAGATATCGGTAATATGCACGCCGATTTGATGGCTGCCGTCTTCCCGAAATTGAACTGATATCGCATCGTCCATATCTGTTGTCGATGCGTCGTCAATGGTCACGGCATCTATGTGTGTCAGGTCTTGGCGATTTGCAAATGCGTCGCTTTTATACATGGCTTGAATCGCGTCCGCTTCTTTGATCAATATGTCGGGAAAATTCAGAGGTACATCTTCGCGCATCAATTCGCCGAAGGCATGCCGATCCCATATGCCTTCGGCGACTAAGCGATCAAAAGCTTTCCGCGCAGAGAGGGTCTCGCCAGCCATGCGTTCCAGCCAGTGTGCATGGTTGCTCTGTTCGCCGCGTAGTGCGACGTCTTTTATCCGTTCGATCCATTCGTCTTTGCCGGTACCTTGAAACCGAAGCCATTTCAAAAATGCCTCTCGTTCCACTTCTCGCTCTTTTTCGCGGGCGACTATTTCCAATCTGTGGCTAACTTCTGTACGGTCTGCTGCGCGAAACCTTCGTCCTTCGGCATCGAAGTAGATACTCGTTTCCAGTGCGACTAAAAATGCCGACATTTGTTCCGATGTCGGCGTGTGATTGTCATGCAGTTCGGCCAGTTCGTTCAGATCCCAGATTTCGTCTTCTTCTACGACGAGTTCCCACAGGTCGCAAAGGTCAATGTCGGCGCTTGTGGTTTCTGCCCGGTTGAGCCACGCTGTGCCGGCGGTTTTGTCATTTTCGATGTGTCCGGTTGTCTGAAGTATATTTTCTATGGGTACATTGTGTGATGTGCGCGCCGATACCGCAAATCTGGCTCTGGTATGTGAGATGTTGACACATACGCCCGCCATGAGCCGGTTTCTGTAGCGGAACAAAGTTATTTCGTTTTTTTTTGGCAAGGTGTTCATAGGCGAATCTGCGAATCAACGAATCAACGAATCAACGAATCAACGAATCAACGAATCAACGAATCA
>JAPPAB010000115.1 GCA_026705765.1 Gemmatimonadota bacterium | reverse complement strand
TGTTCCGAAACCGCAGCTTTAAAGCCTACTGGTTTGAGACCGGCACGCCGACATTTCTGATCGAGACACTACTATCGCGCGGGGTCAGTTCGCTGGCTCTGGACAACATGCTGGGCAGTGATGATTTGCTGTCGGCTTTTGATGTTGACCACATCGCCACCGAAGCATTGCTGTTCCAGACCGGGTATCTCACGATTATCCAAACCGAACCGCGCGGTGGCGAGATGTATTATCGGCTATCCTATCCGAATCGGGAAGTGCGTCAGAGCTTGAACAGGAGCCTGCTAAATCACCTGACTGGCGATCCCTCACAGCGCACAGAGCATCGCGCCCGTCTGTATGACCTGCTGCTGGTCAATGATTTTGCGAGTCTGGAAAGCCTGTTCAAGGCGTTCTTTGCCAGCATTCCCTACCAGTGGCACACAAACAATGACATAGCGAACTACGAAGGCTACTACGCCAGCGTCTTCTACTCCTATTTCGCATCGGTGGGCTTCGACATCGTTGTGGAAGACAGCAGCAGCGATGGGCGTCTGGACATGGCGGTTCGTTTCAACGACAATGTGTATCTGTTCGAGTTCAAAGTGATGGAATTGGCACCGGAAGGGACTGCAATGGTGCAATTGCAGGCAAAGGGATATGCGGACAAATACCGCGATCTGGGCGAGCCGATTCATCTGATCGGGGTAGAGTTCAGCCGCGAGACCCGCAATCTGATAGGGTTCGAGACAGCTCTTGCATGAAGAGTACAAACCGATGAAAAGTCTCACCTTCCCAATCAGATGCATCTACTTTTTTCTTCCTATCTGTATCTTGCTCGCGGATAGAGATTGGAGTGTATCACAATGATTGGTGCTTGATACACCCATTTGGGTTTTGATTTTCTTAATGAGGGCGATATATTGTCTCGATTGAACGATATATCGCCCTCATTTTGTATAAAAATTTATGCATATTTTGTGAAGGGAAACACCATTTTTTATAGGAAGGTGAAGATGAAGTCTTGGTGGTTGACAGTCGGGGGCATCTTTCTGGCCCTTTGCCTGGACTCGGGGTTGGAAGCAGCGGAAAACCGTGTGGTGGAGATTATATACGACTTCAGAAAGGAACAGACAGGCTGTTGTCCCCAGATTATGATCGACACCAAACTTGAGGACTACAAATGCGTCAAGAGCAACTCTGACAATAATAACGCGAGCAGGGGACTGAAGAAACATCCATTTGAGATCAAGCCAACTGACAGCGTGATATTAATCATGAAATGGCAATGCGACGCCACGGCACCCTGTGACACTAAGGCTGCGGATATTCAGTACGCCGTAATGGGCAAGGCCAAGAACATCAACATACTGAAGATAATCTTGGAAAGTCTGACAAAATTAACTACGTCTAAATCCCAAAAAGCAGAACTGAGTCCGAGGCAGCCTACTGTATCCAAAGTTAATAGCAACACCTGTTTACTGTTGTTGCCGGTGAAAGACAACTTGGTGGCGGGCGGTTACCTTATAGTGACCTTTAATAAAAAAGAGAACTCGAATGGTAGTGTCATGGCCTCGTCAGGGACGTGGTCATTTCAAATTGGCATTCCTCCATCTCGATACACCGTGTCGCACGGTTTCGTGATCACAAACGCCGCAAAACCGAACCAACAGGAGTCCACGTTTAGGGATGACCATCCAGAATGGCGACTGGTTCCGTCGCCATTTACCTTCGTGAATCTCCAGCCGTGGTCCGGTTGGCTATATAAGCAATGGCGCATACCAAGGCCATATGTGTCCGTAGGATTCCAGTTGGGGAGTCAACCGTTCGATGACCTCGTTGTGGGCATGACATTGGGCCCTGAGGTAGGTAGTGTAGGCTTAAACTGCACTTTGGGCGGGGTCATTAGCCTTGAAACGGAGAAAGACTCTGATAGTGAGTTTGATATATCACATAATTGGGGATTGGCAGTCGGAGTGTCGCTGGTTTTCTAACCGTGTGTCTCAAAAACAGAGAACTCTACAATGAAGGACAGGAGGCAATATGTCTGAAACCGAACTTATGCAGCAAGAAATTGATCGTCTGCGTACACAGGTCAAAGCGCTCAAGTCGCGCAACCAACTTTCCCAGAATTACTACTATTCGGATGCGGCACAAAAAAATTGGTTGGATATCACACATATCCCGGAGTACGGCATTACCCCAGAAGCGGCGCAGATCATTATTGAGAGTGTCAATGGACTCGATTTCGACTATCGGTTTAACACATCGTCTTATGTCAATGTCTTTTTGGAAAAAGAAGAACGGGATATCGCCTTACTCGGTCTCCACGTCAATATGGCAGACCAGACAGTCTATCCCAATTCGTACAAATTGCACGATACTGTTGTCAATATGATTGCCAACTTGTGGCATTGCCCAAAACCTGACGATTTTGATGACTATGGCGTATATGCAGGTGCAGGTACCGTTGGTTCAACTGAAGCGTGTTTGCTGGCAGGGCTTGCCCTCAAATTCCGCTGGCGTGACTGGTATGCTAAGCGCAAAAACTTAACGGGTGACGATGTGCTGGGTAGCAGGCCCAATCTTGTTATTTCTACATGCTTTCAAGCTGCCTGGGAAAAACTGTTCAAGTACATGGATATTGAACCACGCCTTATTCAGCCATCTGTAGATACCTTTACCCTGGACCCAGAAAAAGTGCGCGAAGCGATTGATGAACATACGATGGGTGTGGTGTGTATTATGGGGAATCACTACAGCGGTCACTACGATCCTGTTGAACAGGTCAATGAGGTGGTTGAAGAAGTCAACGCAGCCAGGGGATATCAGGTCGGCATCCACGTAGATGCTGCATCGGGCGGGTTTATTGCGCCATTTCAGTCAAATCTGCGTCCATGGGATTTTCGCCTGAATAATGTGTTGTCCATATCTACCAGCGGTCACAAATACGGAGAATCGTGTTGTGGCACGGGTTGGATCGTGTGGCGGCAACGCAAAGATCTGAGCGAGCATGTCGCAATTTCAGTGACCTATCTCGGAGGCGATGCGGATTCCTATACCCTCAATTTTTCCAGACCCGCCAGTGGGGTTTACGTCCAGTATTACCAACTGATACGGCAGGGCTTGAGTGGATACCAACAATGTTGCGACAATCTGATGCAAAACGCAAAATTCTTGCGCGATGGTCTCAAAGCCATGACATACCGGAGGAAGCCGAGGTTCACGATCCTCGACAATGGAGATACAGAATGTTTACCCGTTGTCACAGCCAGGCTGAATCCAGACTGCGATATCAGCTACGACGATATTGACCTGCAGCACGTTTTGTCTCAGTACCGTTGGTATGTAAGTGGCTATAGAATGCAATACGAACATCCCTTAAGTGGAGAAACTTTGCCCTTATTTTACGATCAAGCGGGGCAGACATCCATGTTCCGCATCGTGGTAAAAAGCAATTTGACCCGCAATGTGGCAAAAAAACTCTTAGAGTCATTCATGAGCGCGTTTGAATTTATTGATCCACTTGATTTTACCAAGCTACATGGATTTAAGACCGAAAGTTTGCGTCATCAGGATCAGCGCATTACAAACCACTGTTGAACGGCAAACCTTGAGGTTGATACACGGCTAAAAGAGGAACACAATGGTATCGTCACGTATTGCTTTTTTTCGGAGATTATATACAAAAGTGCCGAAGCCATTAAACGAGGCAACCCTATCAGAGGCAAAACAAAAGGCCGTAAGTGTTGCTCTGTGGGAGCAAAAACTTACGACCTTTGAAGATAGATCAAAGTTCAGCGAGAAGATATTCTTGGCTCCCCAACAGTTCCATCGACTGAACTTTTCTGTGTGTGGGATAACTTCCCCATCCATCACTTCCGCAGGAACAAGAGGCCTATAATCGCAATCGGTCATAAGCCTTCAGAAAAATTTGTTACTCAAAAATTGCACCATCCCAACTATCTCAAAAGGGCCGTGTATTATCAAGAGCTTCTTGAAAAGGGGCATGTTCAATCTCAGACTGCACTTGCGAAGCAGGTGGGTATTTCGAGGACGCAAACTCGATTGATTCTACAGTTGCTCAAGCTGGATGAGGAAATTAAAGATTTTATTTTGAAATTGGATGACGCAGACCCAAGGTTGGGTTTCCTGGCGGTCTATCGGTTGCAGCCGTTACTCCAGCTTAAAAGCAAAGAGAGACAAAGAAGGAAATTTCGGGAGATGATCGAGGGGCAATATCCAAGTCAAAGTGCCTGTGAGCGGGTTGTGCTACCAGGACTTGATAGGTAAATAAAATAGACGATAGTATCTCTGTAACCTTGGACTCGACTCGTTTTGGTGTATAACAGCATAAAGGGTGCTTTCCGCAGCACTATCCACTGAAACGGGTCAAAGTCCATTTTTCAGGATCTCTGTGATAATTTTTCCCCTCTTTTCAGTGGACTTTTTCACATCAATTTTTATGACGCGCTGATCTTGCAGGTAACTTGTCTGCGCCATCACTGGGGCATTGACGTGTTCGGAGAATGGATTTGAAATTTCCCGAATATAATTATGGTGCTGATCTTTCTCATCCACCTGGAAATGAGAAAAAGAAAGACTGAATAAAGGGACATCCTTGACGTAAAAGCTCCCACCGTGACCGTAAATCTCAACGAATATGGTGTTGCGTGTACTCAATGAAAGCGTTTTCCCCGGAAATGCCAGCGCACCGATGGTAGTCGTTTCATTTGTACTCAGATCCATCACCTCCATGCGTACCCAAATATACTCGTAATGCCCCCAGCTATATGCGATGTCTGCGGTGTTATAGTTGGCGGGAAGTAGTTCTCCTTCCACAACATCGGACTTGCGCAAACACAGGCGATAGGTACCCTGTGACCATGTGAAGTCGTTTCGCA
>JAPPAB010000114.1 GCA_026705765.1 Gemmatimonadota bacterium | reverse complement strand
TATACTCAGCATAACACGCTTTGGTAAGGATCAATTTGCTAAAGCAAAACAAATTTTAAGCCCTTACCTCCCAAGTTTAAAACTTGGCATCACGGGCTTGTGAGGTGAACGGCTGACAGACGAAGATATCGCAGAGATAAGGCGGAAACAGAAGGAAAGGGGCGAGGAGTCATTCGCGGAGTGATCTGTTTGAAAAAGTGCGCAACAAAAAGCAGGTGCAATGTCCTGCATATTCAGCATGACAAATAAAAAAGCCGCTTCCCAGTTTAAGAAGCGGCTTTAATTTATCAGACCCTCTGACGGTTTGGTTTAGACGGTCAGATTTTGACCCTCAGAATATTTCTCTTACAATGGTGCTCAAGTTGTAATCCGGCAGGTCGAATACCACATAAGATGGCAGGTCCAATTGTTGCCAGAGGTCGAAGCCATTTGTCTGGGTTTTTTGAGCCGCGAATAAAGAGATGACGGTGCCGTGTGTGGCGATGGCGATGGTTTTGTGAGGGTGTGTTTTTACTGCTTTTTCAATGGCTTGGGTAAATCGCGTGCGAGCCTGATGTGCCGTTTCATTGCCAAAGATCAGGTCTTGGGGGCGTGCAAAGAAGGTTTTTACGGTGGTGTGCCATGTTTCCTGGGGGATAAAGGGGACGCCTTTGCGGTCGTGTTCGTGAAGGTTGGGTGCTGATGTATAGGGGAGTTGGAGGTGTTCGGCGACGAGTTGACCCGTTTCTCGTGCTTTGGGCTCTTCGCTTGTGATGAGGAGGTCTGGTTTGTAGGGGCGCAATGCTTCGGCGAGAGGGGTGCAACTTGCGCGTCCACTGTCCGATAGGTGCCAGTCTGGGGCGGATTGTGTTTTGTCGATTTGTGGCTGTGCGTGTTTGATTAAGATGAGATGGTTCATAGACTAATTAAGACGGTGTGTTCTCTGGATCCTTCCACAGCCGCACGGTGAAGCGGTGGTCCTCTTCAATCAGGTCTGGTTCGGTGCCGTTGTGGTCGCGCATGGATCCGATGATTCGGTTGCGCACGCCCATGCCGAGATGCTCCACATAACCATAATCGCGCAGCACGTCCTTCACGAGTTCGTTTCTGGATACGCGTAGTACGCCCTCGCGCATTTTTTCTACTGTGACGCTATTGGGTAGCCGCCCGGGCGAGATGACTTCGAGGCGATCGCGGTACATAGAAACTTCGACATCTGTACCAACGAGCGTGTAGGCCCTGTGAACAACGGCGTTGACTATTGATTCCCGAACAGCCTCGAGTGGAAGTGCCTTTTTGCGGATACGCCGTCCGCCTTCGAGCCAGGCGATGGTGTGCAGGTTGCGGTTGACGAAGTCCACGGCCTGGTCAATCACGCCTTTCTCTTCGACGCGGCCGCGTTCTGACATGATTGAAACGAGAGGGCCTCGTATCACTTCCTCGTCAACGGTATCGTATTCCTTCTCATTGCGAGGAAAGGCGGTCGCCGTGATTCCGGCCTGCGGCACGCGGTAATTTGGATTTTCGCCGAATAGCAATAACCCGGCGACGGTGGCGGCAGTGATGCCCCCTGCTTCGACAAGGAGGCCCGTGTTCAAGAGAAGCCGACGCCACGATTCGTGATCGTTGACAGACGGCGCATCGCGCTTTAACAGAACGCGGAAGTAGTTGTTAAGCCGGTCTATATCGAGGCTATCTAATCCCATATCGAGCACGGGCTTGATCTCATAACGCATCAGACGTCCGGCTTGGTTCATATTTTTCTCCATGAGGTGAGGGAGTTCTTGTTCTCAGCCATTCTTACAGGTCTTAGCTGTCCATAGTGGTCATGAACCGGATCGGTTACCTGACAAATATAAAGAGGGATAAGCAAATAAAACAAGACAAATACGGAGAAATCCGATTTCGGATTGTACAGATGAAAATTGTACGTCGCGGTGTCTTGCGTATTGGGGCGGTGTTCGGTATAATTTACTTTTATGAAAATTGATATTCGGTCTCTGAAATCGTCTGAAGTGTTTCGGCTTCAGTATTTGCCGTTTAGTCGTAAAGAAACGCAGCGGCGGCGGTTTATGCTACAGGAATCCGGCAGGCTCATTTTTTTCGTGGCCTGGTGGGGCAATTTGCCGGTGGCTCAGGTGTTGCTCAATTGGGAAGGTGGCGATGCTGCTGGCGTGCCGCCGCAAGTGCGACCCTGGCCCGAGGTGTCGTCGCTTTTTGTGCATCCAGAGTATCGGCGGATGGGTATTGCTTCGCGGTTGTTGGATGTGTGTGAGCGGATTACTTTTCAGCGGGGTTATGAGAATATTGGTTTGTGCGTTTACGTGAAGAATCATCCTGCGCTGAATTTATACGTGCGCCGCGGGTACAAAGATGCGGGATGGGAGCCGTATTTGGCACGGGGTGTTTATACTGATGCCAATGGCGGGCA
>JAPPAB010000113.1 GCA_026705765.1 Gemmatimonadota bacterium | reverse complement strand
AGTGGGTCTCCTTTCTTACTACTCATAAGGTACCCACCGAAACGGGTCAAGTCCAGCTGTATATCAAAAGGGAGCTTACGACTTTTTTCACAAACCATTGTTACATGCTTTCCGTGAGACCTGGCATAACCTAACTCATACCAAACATTGGGGTTATCCGATGTTATTTCGGCGAAACACACATCAGACTTTTCAATGCCTTTTTCAATAGCAGATATAAGAATGTCAGCGCCGGGATCTCTGTCCACTCTATATGGTTCAACGCCCGCATCTCTTATAGCTGGTTCAAAAGTATCGGCATATCGTTTCTCGTAAGTTGCCTCATTGAAAGGCTGAATAACAAAACACTTTCCTTGGCTCATTGGCTTTACCTTTGTAGTTAGGATTAAAATAGCCCCTTATCCGCTGTATTTAAGTGGGCAACAGGACAATAACAAATAACTAAAAAACAGGCAACTAAAACTCTTGCCTGCGAAGCTGGAGTTACCTCGTTTTGATGGAGAATTTAGGGCTTGGGTTCCAGGCCTACGGCGGTAAGATGGATACCTCCGAATTTAACGATACCTAACTATCCCTTTATTGAAAGATCCATCTGCTCTGGTTGAAAAGATTCTGGTAAACGTTCAACAATCCGCACAGTTTCAACGCTGAGATGCACGATTCTACGGAGTGCCACGATCAGATCCCGCGGATCTTTGAACCATTCATTGGGGTCATTGACAATGCCACTTTTTGTATCGCGTTTAACCCTGTATCGGTCAATGAACCAATCAAGCGGCGTTCGTCCATTGACCTCATACCGATGCGCTTCGGCTGGAATCCCGCTCACTCGAATATGGTCGTTGACGATGAGAACGGCCTTTTCTTCTTTATCGGCGTACCGCATTGCACGCTCGCCGATTCGATAGTGCTCTGGCCGCAACTCTCCAGGCTGTATTGACTCGATCACCAGCGGATACTCTTCGCAGGTCTCATAGTTGAGATGTAGCGCAGCGAGATCACGCCCGGCATTGGCAAAAGCAAAGAAATCCGGGGCCATTGGGATTCTCGGCAGTTCTTTCGACAGATCACTGGCAAAGTGCTTCCCATATTCGGGCGCGTGGAGAATTCCATAGACATAATCAAAAATATCGTCCTTGTTAATCTTGTTGTTGCCGTAATGCACACGGAATTTTTTGAGTGTCGTGTCGGTGATATTGTCAATTTGTCTTAGAGTAGGTGTGTCATCAAATAATTCTCTCTGGTTCTCGTTTACTTGCTCATAGCGGTATCTTGGGAAACACTGGCCGAAAGCGACAAAGTGAAGGTCCGGCATCTTATTGACTACGAGGGCGGAGAACGGCTTGGTTGATCCGATACCCGGTACGCAGATCACGCGGTTTTCGGTGTCGGTCTCTGGAAAAATATCTCTGGTCAATCCCGGGCGTTGAGCAAATGTTTCATCAGCGTAGAGGTACTGTTTTACGTATGGGCGATAGCTCGTCTCTCGAATGTATTCGAGCGAAAACTTCGTCATGATTCGCCGTTGACTCAGGCTTTTCAATTTGTCATCCCAATGGGCATTTGAGGAATGTTCGCGCAACACCTCGTCAATTGTGTATTGGGGATGTTCTTCCTGAACCCGCATGACTTCTAGATAGTCATCCACCGTCTTCCGTGCATTTTGGCCGCAAGCATTGTGGGAGAAGTTGTACATATAAGAGTCTCGTCCAGTCTTGTAGCCGTTGCTGAACAGCCTAAATATTGCTTCGTCCGTCTTGCCCGCCTTCGCCTCCTTCGATCCCATTGGTTGGAATTCCTGAAACACTTCATCGCGCTGGCCAATCCAGTCATTATGCTGGTCGGGGGTAATCTGGTGCCAGCCCTCAATACCCGTAATAGATCCCGCATCGCGCAGGATTTTCAACTTGTCCTCGCGCTTCAGATAGTCGCCGATATCGCGGTAGAGGATGCGGCAACCATTGTGCGTGGCATTCGGATTGCTTACCAGAATAGTGACTGCCGCTGGCGCACGAGAACCCTGGCCGAATACGTTATCACCCTCCGCTCGCCGCAAGTTGCCAGATGTCCTCGCATTTCCTCGCAAATTTAATACATAGATTGAACTAAACTCTTTAACTAAGCAGGCACGCACACCTGAATCTACATTGCCATCAATCCACGAGCCATTCGTTACAAAGGCAACGATCCCCTGATCGCCAATCCGGTCGGAAGCCCAGCATATCGCCATTTTGTATGTATCGTAGAGGCTGTTCTTCAGCGTCGCCGTCGAATTGGCAGCATAGGTCTCAGCGACGCGTGCCTCAATCTCGGGATAGGTCACATTGGGATTGTCATCAGCCACACTCTCTTGCCCTACCGACCAAGGTGGATTGCCTACGATGACCTGAATCGGCAGTTTCTGCTGGCGTTCGGCGCGTTCGCTGTTATCTGGCAACCATTCCCTTGGGAAGCCTGTTCGCTCGGTATGCAGGTTGAATGTGTCCGTCAGGACAATGCCGCTAAAAGGTTCATAGGTGCTGTCGCTCCCCATGCGTCCGTGAAAGGCTTCCTCGATATGTATTGCTGCGATGTAGTAGGCGAGCAGGATGAGTTCGTTAGCGTGAAGCTCCTCGCGGTACTTCCTCAGCAGATCGGCATCATGGATCAGCGCAGACTGTAGCAGCCGCACAAGAAAGATGCCAGTACCCGTGAAGGGGTCAAGGACGTGGACGCCTTCATCGCTCAGCGATCGACCAAACTCATCGCGCAATACGTGGTCAGCACTTGCCAGAATGTAGTCCACAATTTCCACCGGCGTATAGACAATGCCGAGACGGTCCGCGTCCTTCTTCATCGCTGTGGCAAAGAACTTTTCGTATAGCTCCATCAAGACGCTCTGCCGTGCTTCGCTATTGTCGAGACCGCGGGCACGAAGCCGCACACTTTCGTAGAAGTTCTCCAGGTCGCGCGTTTCATTCTCCAGCCCGAACTCTCCAAAATCCTTCCTCAAATCATCCAGTGCCTTGGCCACCGGGTTTCCACCAGCGAAGTCGTATTGCTCAAATAGGGCCTCGAAAACAGGTTGTGTCAGAATGTGCTGTGCCATCATATCAATGGCGCTGTCGCGGGTGATTGAGTCGTTGATCGACACCTTGAGTTCGTTGTGAAACTCCTCAAACCATTCGCGCAGAAACTCATTTTTGGGATTATCGAGAAGTCCTTCGATCCGCGTCACGAGACGGGTGAAAATGTCAGCCACGTCCTTGGCCCAGGTCTCCCAATATTTGCGGTCCCCACACTTCTCGACGATCTTAGCATAGATTGCTCCTGGCGGCAGATCAAGCGGTGGAAAGGGCAATGTAAGCTCGTCTGGCAAATCTTCTCCATTAGCACCTCCGCCACCAAAGATGATCCGATCCGTCGGGCTATTATTGAGATCAATTTGGTTGATCTCCGCATCAAACCGGTCATCGTGAGACCGTAGAGCACGTAGCACGCTCCAGACAGCGGCGAACCGCTTGTTATCGTCAAGTACCGTTGCTGGATCGACACCTGCTGGCACAGCGACCGGCAACACGATGTAGCCGTATTCCTTGTCTTCTGCCTTGCGCATGACACGACCCACTGCCTGTACGATATCGACATGACTATTGCGCGGGTTCATGAACAGCACTGCATCGAGCGCGGGCACGTCAATGCCTTCAGACAGACAGCGTGCATTCGAGAGGATGCGGCAATTTCCATTGGAAGAACCCTTCAACCACTCAATCCTGGCCTTGCGTTCAAGTGCATGATGCTGCCCATCAACGTGTTGCGTCTTGCAGGAGAATGCCTCTGATTGCTCCTCTTCAGGCAGCAACGCGACGGCTTGTTCAACAATGCCACGCCAATGCTCATTTAGCCGTTTGGAGGACGCGATTGTATTAGTGAAAGCAATCGCGCGTCTCAGAGGACGGATTGGCCCATCGTCAGCGGATTTATTCTCAGGGTTCTGTAACGCGCGCCAGCACCCGACGATCTTTGCTGCATCAGTAAGGTTGATTTCGCCAGCGCCTGAAGCCAGATGCGCCTGCAAAGCGGCATCCACATGCTGCTCTGACATCGTGAGAACCACAACCTTGTAGTCTGACAAGAGGTCCTGTTCGACCGCCTGGGAGAAGGGTAAGCGATGGAATTCTGGTCCATAGGTCGTCGGGTCATCCATAGAGAACACTTCGACATTGTGGTTGGCAGCTTTTGTTTTGGCACCTTCGGTGTAGAGGCGCGGCGTGGCCGTCATATAGAGGCGTTTGGCTGCACGAATTCTCTTTGCGTCGTGTACCAGCACAAAAGGCGAGGTCTTGTCGTCGGGGTGCTCAATACCCGTCGTCCGATGCGCTTCGTCACAGAGAATGAGATCGAATGGTGGCGCACCTTCATCCTGCGCCTGTTCGACAAGGCCGAGTGAGTGATAGGTGGAGAAGACCACCGTCATTACGTCCGTTATCTCGTCTCCCAGAGCTTGTGAAATCTTCGCCGGGTCTGTAGTAACTGGAATCTCCAGTTCCTGAAGCGAGGCGTCTTCATCACTTTTCCCCGCGCGTGTATCAGAACAGATACCGATGTAGCGGTGCGGCACTTCTCGCTGTGTCGCCCACTCGCGCATTGATTGCTGGAACAGCGATATCGACGGCACCAGATAGAGCACTCGCCCACCCACGCCTGCAATAGCTTCCGCGATACGCAACGCGGCAAACGTCTTACCCGTACCGCAGGCCATGATCATCTTGCCGCGGTCATGCTCGTCAAACCCGTTCAGCACATCGTCAAAGGCAGTCTGTTGATGGGGCCGCATGCTGAATGGTTCGCCGTGATACGACAGTGCCTCGGGATCTTCTCTCACCAGGTCGGGCCAATCGAATGGACGGCTCGCCAGATCACCGAAACGGATCACGTAACAAGCAGGCTTCAGTGGCGCAATAGTCTTCTTCGCGGTCGGCCCCCACTCATCTCCGGTATCAACGACGATGCGTGCTGTAAATGGCTCGCGCGCCGAGGCAGATATAAACGAGTCCAGGTGTGATTTCGATATCCGCGTACCAGGCGCATAGCACTTGCATTGGATGGCGCAGTAGCCTCCCTCGCTCTCTTTGGCAACGAGATCAATGCCCGTATCTTTGCCATCGAAGTCTGGTCGCTCTTCTGCCCACTCAGACCACAGCCAGACCTCAGAAAACCGGTCACGGTAGAGCGGATCCTGGGTAAAGTATGTCTTCATCAGTCGCTCAAAGAGCCGTCCCTTCTCGAATTCTGAGTCGGCAATAGACCGGATGTGATCCAGCACTTGTTGAAAACCATCACTCATTGTTCAATCCTCTGAAATAGTCAACCGAAAGACTCACCTGATTCCCACTGGGGCCGAGGCGTATCAACATAAATCTGGCGACTGTTATGAAACCGCACGCTATTATCTCAACTCCTGTGTTCTTCCAAAGCCTGTGCAAGATCACGCGTCAAACGCCCGGTCTCTGCTCGCTCTTTGGCAAGGCTGGCCTCTATCATCAGAATGTGCCCCTTCAAAACCGCTGTATTATCTCTCTTGCAGGCAATGGGCAATTCTCGACAATCTCCTATTCATTTATGCCTAAAGAAAATACGATAAGATTGAAAAAAGGGCAATTTGCATTAGGTGATGTGGAGTTACCCCGCTTCAGTGGAGAGTTTAGGGCTTGTGTTTCAAGCCCGTG
>JAPPAB010000112.1 GCA_026705765.1 Gemmatimonadota bacterium | reverse complement strand
ACCATCTCCAGGATGATATAAAACATTGCGATTAGCTTCTGTGCCAAGCCCCAAATTCTCTTCCCAATCGACCAGCTTCATTGCAATCGTAAATGGCCGCTTAACCTTAAACCGAACCATGCTCGAATTAAACGGGGTGAACGGAACTGCATCAACAGCAATCAAGGTACCATTCACATACAACTCAAAGTAATTGTCCGCAAAGATATATCCCGTAATCGTCTCACCATCTTGATCGATCTCGACGACTGGCACAACCGACAAATTGAGAGCACTGCTATTGGAAGTGAAAACACCTGTGCATTGGTTATACATATCCGATGCATGTCTCGCGGTTGTGTATTGCGTCTCGGCAGGCATAATCCACACATTGCCATCGTCAGATGTAATGGTCCCCACACGACTTATGCGACCTCCGGGACAATCGAGCAGATTGGAAATGGTTTGCGTTGCAAAACCCTGAGTGCTGACACCGCGAACAGTATCAGAGACGGGTTGCCCAAATGCACTGGCAAAAATTAAAAAATCCCCAAAATCTACAGTTCCACTTGCGTCCAGATCGTAAATCGCATTTTGCCCAGCAGCCGATTGCCCAAATACAGCTACAAAAAGTAAAAAATCGGCAAAATCGACTTTGCCATTCCCATCAAAATCGGACAGTGACGCTTTCAAAGCGATTGGGCTAAAAATACAAAATAAAGCGAAGACCGCACCCAAAGCCCATTTTGATTTCAATGATTTTAAGAACATGATGTCTGTCTCCTCCACACGAATATTGTTCAATCTATGAATACCAGATCAGTAACGACGCGGTGGACGCCTTCTAAAACCCGGGCCGCCGGGAGGACGACCGGCTCGACGTTGACGAAACGAGGGATCTGGCGTCCCCCATACACAGCGGGGCATGTACGGATAGTCATCGGTAAGATAGTAATGGTATATGCCTTCCGGAAACTCGGGCGTAATCCCAAATCGCCCATTGCACTGGTCGAGGTCACCCGATCCCTCGACAAATTGCCAATCTTCCCGAAACGTACCGTCATATTCTCCCCCGGGTCCGCTTTCCCGCTTCCCCGAACGCAACTCCCAACTTCCCTCAGGGGCATTGGGTCCGCTGGCGACATAGACCGGAAAACCGTCGGCAGCATATCCCACCAATACCATCTCCTCACTCTCCATCCCACTTGTGATTTCATTTACCAAGCTGCGCGGTACGCCATGGTAGTGGTAAATACCCGTTGGCTGAACGTGCGCGTTATTGCAATCTGTACCCAGCCATTCAAACCGCGCATTGCCGCTCAATCGACGCGCCATACCCGGGGTCAGCGCCTCGTAATTCCACTGCCGCTGGTTGCGATAACTCTCCGCAGTGTCGCGTTCGAGTTTGATGCCCTCGAGCGTGATGCCAAATACAGCCATTTCGGTGGGCGTGTCCGTCTTTTCGGGATAGCGGGGAATGCGCCAGGTTTGCGGCACCGACCAAATCATGTTCGGATTGCCCCGATTGGGAAACAACCCTGTCGCATGGGCGGGAATGCCATTGGTAGTGTATTCGATGGTATTCTCCAAAACACGGGTCTGAACCTCTGGAACCTCTACGGGATCCTGGTTGCACTCCCAACCAACTTTCGGCGAAAAATCTGCCACAAGCGTCAGGTCGGCTGGATTCTGTTCAGGTACGTACACCTCGATCCAAACCGTATCCGATGCTTGTTGTCCCGATTCCATCTCCGCACGCACTTCAAACATCAAGGTCTCCGCCTGATTGACATTGACTGGAACGCTAACCGTCGTCTGGAGCGCATTTGTTGAACTCATCGCCGCCGTTGTCCCTTGCACTTGCCGCCACACAACACGGGCACCCGAACCATTGGTAAGCGTGGCGTTAAGATCCACCTGTGTACCCGGAAGAACAATCCGACCGTAACCAGCCTCTACGGATATCGCGCTCAGAGTATCCGGCATTTCAGGTGGACACGTTTGACCGAATTGAGCAGCCAAAACTAGAAAGTCAGAAAACCCTACCTCGCCATCCTTATCCAAATCCGCACTACACGCATTCGCTTCCAAAGCGCCTAACAAACATGCGACAATCGCAAATCCGACAATCTTCATGGGATAAACTCCTGTATAAACAATTGAATTTGTTAATTCCCGGCGCTTCCAAAATCTTGTATAAACCTCAAAAAATCGGCAAAATCCACACGCCCGCTATTGTCCAGATCAAACCGAGTCTCCTCCGACCCATAAGCTCTGGCAAATTCGAGAAAATCCTGGAAATCGATTTGCCCATCGCCATTAAAATCGCTTGACTTGCCTGTCGTATAATTGGGATTGGGCACTGGCATCTGAGCGTCAACGGACTCCAGATACTGTTCGAGCCGTTCGCGCAGGCGCATCGCTTCTTCTCCCATATCTTTGGACAAATCATTCTGCTCACCAATATCATTGGCCAAATCATACAACCGCACGTCATCGGTCTCGTAAAACTTGATCAGCTTGTAATCCCCCAACATGATTGCCGAATGCGGTCCATCATCCTCACTTTGATAATGCGGAAAATGAAAGACCAATTCCTCACGAGGTCTCGCAACCGCACCCGACCCGCCAGATAATAACGATGTAATGCTACCCCCCTCAATACCCGATGGCAACGGCTGACTTACACCGCCCAGTTCGCAAAGCGTGGGAAACAGATCAACACCGACCACGCGTTCGTGACAAACTGTATTTGGCTCTATACCAGGTCCCTGGATAATCAACGGCACGCGAATACCACCCTCCCACAGTGATCCCTTCGATCCGCGCAACACACCCAAACCGCCTCCAACAGCCCCATTATCCGACATGTAAATCAGATACGTGTGATCACCAATGCCGAGTTTCTCAACTTGGTCCATGATCATACCCACCCCCGTATCCAGGTCTTCAGTAATCGCCGCACGGTTGACATTTCGATGGACGCGCCCCCTCGGTCGATTTTCGTATGCCTGCCGCGTACTCTCCAGCGCATTCCGGGGATAGTGCAGGGCATAGTAAGACAACTGAATAAAGAACGGCTTGCCAGCTTCTGTATTCTCTTCCATAAACGCATTGGCACGCCGCGACATGCCAAAAATATCCACCGGATTGGGATCGACATGACGAGCCGCATCCCTGTTACCCGTATTCCCATCGTGTACGTCATACCCGTGACGTCCTGGTCCACCGCCACCGAGATGCCATTTGCCATAATGTGCTGTGGTATAACCGGCCTGTTTCAACATTTCTGCAATCGTTATCTCATCATTGGAAAGATTTCTGCCATGCATTGGTGGGATGAGTTTACGACCATCTCTGGCGGTCAGAATAGGGGACGCCTTTGTCCAGTGGTTCTGTGCCGGACTCTTGCCCGTTTGAAGGCTGCATCGCGTTGGCGAACAAACGGGCGAAGGTGCATAAGCAGCCGAAAAGCGCATGCCCCGCTGTGCCAATCTCTCGAGATTGAAGGTCTGATAAAAGTCGCTCTTTGAACCGGCAATCGCATCGTGCATCTGCACCGAAAGCCCATCCCACCCCTGATCGTCAGAAACCATAAAAATAAAATTGGGTTGTTTTTGCGCGCCAACAGGAACATCCAGCCCCAGAACAAGCGCGCCCATTGCGCCAAGACCAGCCAGGTGAATAAAATCCCTTCGATCAATAGAAGCAGGCGATTTATGCGTGTACCTGGTCATCTTTCACCTATCTGGTGGGTCAGTTAATCCCCTCGGTCCTGTATCATTAGACATGTATCTCTGGTCGGGCGTTCCCCCATCCCTATTGAAAACTTGATTTGCATATATTTGTAATCTAAAAAGACGTTGACACAATACCGGTGCTAAAGGCGTCATATCCACAGTGGACCGGCTTTCTCGATGAAACCCAGGAATTGTATATCCACCTGACACACTCTTCAAACGAGAGGGTATCAAGATACCTTTCACAGCTTGCAAATTGGATGGACTGGATAGAGGATAGAGAAAGAATTGAAGTAGAACGCGATTTATGAGGATTATCAAGCGTCAAAACCATGGAGGAAAAGATGGGTATGCTCAGATCTGCTTTCGGTCCATCCAAGGACGAAATCTGGACGCAGATTGCTACAGATATAGGCGGTGAGTTTATTAAGGGTGGATTCTGGGGCACGGACGTGCTCACTTACAAACACGGTGAGTGGCAAATCCTGCTCGATACTTATACAACTTCAACCTCTACTGGACAAGTATCAACGACATACACTTATACTCGGATGCGCGCGCCATTTATAAACAAAGATGGTCTCTATTTCGAGATCTCGCGCGAAGGATTCTTCAGTTCAATTGGAAAATTCTTCGGTAGGCGGGACATAGAAATAGGCGATTCATTTTTTGACGGACAGTTTGAAATCAAAGGCAATAATCCAGAGAAAATAAAATTGTTACTCGCCGATGCGAGGATACGGAAACTATGTGCAAAACAGCCGAATATCCATTTCAAGATCAAAGACGATGAAGGCTGGTTTGGCGCTGATTTTCCCGAAGGCGTTGATGAATTGCATTTTGAATGCGTCGGTGTTATCAAAAAGACAGAGTTACTGAAGTCTTTGTTCGCCCTGTTCGCTCTGACTTTAGAGCGCCTGGTTCAAATAGATTCTGCGTATGAGGACGATCCCCAGGTCACGTTAAAATAGGGTGCTTGCCCAAAATGCACGCCTTTACGCATTAAAATACCACTCCAGGCCACCCCGCCTCTGGCACGCATGCGGTGCTATGCGATCCCTCGCCTCCCGCCCGGCAATCGTCATCGCAATCCCGATCGGCGCAGGCTCCAAATCGTCCTGCCGTACGTTGTAGTCCGTACCACCCCATCGCGATCCCACTGCCACCACATCAAACCGCACAAAACGTTCCGTCTGCCGATCAAAACGGAGATATCCCAGCAGCGATGCATCCAGCCCCCGTTCTCGACATGCGCCCTCGTACCAACTCCCCTCCGAGAACAACTGCGCGGATCCGGAAAGCCTTAAATCAACCCATTCCGGCGTCTTTTCAGTCATGGTCAACTTTACAGCCGCATCCCGGATCGCCTCAGATGGCCACGAAGACGTTTCCCCTCGAACATAATCCGCCAGATGATAACGCACCAGCCGTCTGACCAGCCCCTCGGGCACGGGAATAACATCGCCCACAGCCGCATCTGGCGGGACCATAGCCAGCACCTCTTCCCGTCGGAACCAGACGTAATCTTGATTGTGCGCCTCTCGCTTCATTCCCGAAGGCCGCGTATCCACCTCCCGGGGCAGGTCCCGAACGCTCAGGTGTAAAACCAGCCCGTCTTCAGGATACCCCGTCCAGCTAAATGCAGGATCCCGATACGCCAGATCTTCGATTTCCAATGTCTCGCGCTGGGTCTTGCGGTTCTCCCAGTTCTCCAGCGCCCGTCTCAACATCCACAAAAACTGGTCTGGATCGCTACCCACACCATGTACAGGAAGCTTGCCACCCGGAAATAGCCTGTTGCGGCTACCCAACACCTCCCCCTCCGTCGTCACTGCATATAAACCCTGATGATTCAGCCCGTGATCGATATCCTCCAACCTGGCCTGCGCTTCCTCAAAAGAATATCCGTATCTTCCCTGCCAGGAGATCAGGCGCAAAAATCGGCCCTCATCATCGGTTTGCCGCTGCAATCGGGTATTGTTCACGGCCACCGGGATAAACAGTTCATTCAAAAACTCGATCACGCGCGGATCTGAAAAAACGAGCGCACGGCCCGTAACCCCGTTATTTCACGTACACCCCAGAGGATGACCATTCATCGCCCAGATGAACAGTGGCTTCTCCTCGCGCGCCGCCTTCTGTCGCCCCTCCCACAGTCCTCCTATCCAGGGGATATCTGTCCACCGTTCCTTTTGGGGCCGGCAGGCTTCGAACAACACCTCAAATGTCTCGTCCGTCAACGCCGGAGCGGAATTTGTTATCTCTTTGAACGTCATAACACACCTCCGTGTCTCTTCTAAGCCTCTGATCTGTGCTCTTTCTCGTACGTCAGGAGTTCATCAACGGCCGATGCCACCTTGTGGTAGGCATCCAGATACTGGTTGATCAGTTCTCGACATTCTGTTTCGAGCCGGGGAGCCGCGCGAAAAGCATACTCTCTGAGATGTTCTGTCACCGGAAGCGGACCATTTGAAAAATCCGACGCATCATGTCCCTGTGCGCTCAATGTCGCACCCTTCGTACCATAGGGAAATCCCTCTGTAAAAATCGGATTCCCGTGCAAATGTCCGTATCTCATACGGCCGATACTCACACCTTCTGCTGAGAGCGCCTGCAGGAAAGTCTCGACCGAAACACCTCCGAGCCTATCCGGATCATACCGCATACAATGGCTATTGTAAACGCGCCGGCAACCCGGAAGCACTCGCTGAGGCACCACATCTGCCACATCTGCCAGCCCGGCGTCCAGGACGGCACCATTGCGGTCTCGGATTTCGTTCATCTCATCCAGGTGATGAAGTTGCTCGCGGGCGATTGCAATGCCCAGTGGGTGGGGACGGTATTTGAAACCCAACCCCGTGAAGGCAAAGCGTTTTATCCAGGAATCCTCTCGAATTTCGGCGCGCTTTTCCGGACGGCTCAGCACGATAGCCCGCTCGTACAGGTCGCGGTCGTTTGTCGTGAGCACACCGCCCTCCCCCGCCGCAACCAGCTTGGAACCCTGGCAACTGAAACAACCGACATCGCCTACAGAACCGACTTTCTCTCCCTGCCAGGTCGCCCCGTGGGCGTGCGAACAGTCCTCAATCACGGCGATCCCCCGCGGGCGTGCCAGTTTCAAAATCGATTCCATATCCGCAGGATTACCCCAGACGTGGCAAACGACAATCGCACGGGTCCGTTCTGTAATCTTCCGCTCAATGTCGGTGGGGTCCAAAGTCATCGTATCGCGATCTACATCGGCAAAAACAGTGACTCCTCCCATAGCTGGCACAGTCGTCGCTGTGGTAAGAAATGTGAAGGAAGGAACAATAACCTCATCGCCTGGCTCCACCCCCACCGCAAACAGGGCCGTTTGAAGCGCCGCCGTACCGCTGGTAAGCGCCAGCCCGTATTCACAACCGACGTAATCGGCGAACTCGCGCTCGAACTCGGCAACCGATGGTGAAATGGAAGTCTCGCCCTTACGCATCAGTTCCACCACCGCTGCAATCGCCTCCTCACTCACAGGGGGAACCGCGAATTTCCTTCTGTCGAGCCTTACCGCCTTAGGACCACCCGTCAATGCCAGCTTTCCCATCAACATCTCCTTTCAATATGCTGAAACGCGATCATCGGCTCGCAGGCCCAGAAAGCCCCAGCAGACCCAGAGTATCGCGGTACAGAATCTGATCCGGCAGGTCTTCTGGAAGCGGAGGCAACCGCATCTCCTGGGAAAGCCGGACCACCTGGTGCAGCCCTTCCACTGTTTCCTCAAAAGTAGCCACAGGATAATCTGTTCCAAAAAGCAGTTTATCCACAACCCCGTATTCCACCGCCAGCCGCAGCGAATTGTAAAACTGCCAGGGCCGGTAGAACAGACCCGAAATATCCGAAAACACGTTTGGCTGCTTCCGAATCAGGACAATCGTCTCCGCCTCCCAGGGATGTCCCAGATGGGCGATTATCATCTTCAGATCCGGAAATCGAAGCGCGATCTCCTCCAGCAGAACGGGATTAGCATACTTCAGCGGTGCCCTGCGCGGAAAAGTCGCTCCCTGGTGGAACATAATGGGCAACCCATACTCCTCTGCCCTGGCAAAAATGGCCAGCGCATTCGCATCCAATGGATCCCATCCACCGTAGATCGGACTCATCTTCAGGCCCCGCAACCCCAGCTCTTTGACCGCGCGCTCAACCTCCTCAAGCGCGTTGTCTTCAGTCGGGCAGATCGCAGCGAAACCGATCAGCTTTTCCGGATGAGCGCGCACGTAATCTGCAACCGTGTCATTGACAGTAAAAAAACCGGTCAGCGGTGCCCGCAACCCGAACACGATAGCGCAGTCCACCTCTGCCACGGCTGCCGTGTGCATATCGGGTGTAATATCCAGATCCACCTCTTGATTGCGCATAATAAAAGTCTCGCGCGCCAATTCGTCGGTCAACTCGCCCGGATAGCGCCAGAGGTGTGTGTGGCAGTCCACCCGATAGCCTTTCTTAGACATTGCCTCCCCTTTTTGTTTATCTACGATTTTCTAATCCTGCAAATCTACAGATCCTTCAACATCCACACGAGGTCTGATGTCCCATCCGGCGCAATATCCGAGCGGATCCAATCCGGAAACCGCCCGATTTCTCGATAGCCCATGCTGGTATAGAGGTGGTAACCGCGCTCGTTGGCACTCCAAACCGTCAGATCAATCCGCTGTTTGCCGAGTCGGCGCGCCTCGCTTTCTAACGCACCCATCAGCCGCCTGCCGATCCCCTTATCTCGAAAATCTTTGAGAATCAGTAGCCCCAGGGTAATCGAACCGTCCCCGTTAGAGTGCTGAAGCGTTCCCTCTCCCACGATCCGCCCATCTGTATCCACGACCAGCAGCACACCTGTGCCGCAGGCCATGTCCGTAAGTCTCCTGCCGAGTTCTTCTCCTGCGACCCGGGTATCGGCGTTCCTGGAACTCGCCATCACCTGCTCCTTATACAGCTCGCGGTGCATCGCTCCATAGGATGCCAGATCGCTCCAGCGTGCTGTGCGCATCACGTATTCCCCGCCATCAACGCTCCATTGCTCGATCAGGCGTCCTTCATCAGTACCGAATTTCATTCTCTTTCTCTCCGCATATCCAGCCTGGATGCTTCTGGTCGGTACCGGTACTCTTCTTCCAGTTCTTTTGGAAGTTCTACTCCCAGTCCAGGCGTTGTTGGAGGATAAACCATCCCGTCTTCAATCCGCGGTTTTTCCACAAATAGCGCGTCTGTGAGCGGGAAATGCCAGGTCGGATACTCGGCAAGCACGGTATTGGGCGTGACAAATGCCCAGGCCAGGTTGGCTGCGACCGTGATCGAAGTCCCCCAGGCGTGGGGCGCCACTTTTACACCATAGGCGTCAGCCATCGCAGCCACCTTCATACACTCTAAGATGCCCCCTGCCTGGCACGCATCCGGCTGGGCCACATCCAATGCCTGCCGCTCAAAAAAATGTTTGAACTCATACCGCATGCACGAACTCTCACCGCCCGAAATGGGAATACAGGTATTTCGGCGGACGTGGGCATAGCCCTCGTAGTCCGCAGCAAAACAAGGCTCCTCCAGCCAGAATAGATCGTAAGGCTCCAAAGCCTTTGCTATCCGCACCGCTTCCGCCGCTGTCCACGGATCCGGATTGTGTCCCATCACCGCGTCCGCCATCAACTTCACCTCAGGTCCCAGCACTTCCCTGCACGCGGCCACCCGTTCCAGATCGTGTTCACGATTCACGCCAATCCGCATCTTCACAGCTCGAAACCCCGCCTCACGGTGTGACCTCATCTCTGCTTTCAGATCCTCCAGAGGCTGCTCCAGGCCCCCGCTGGCATAAATTGGCAGCTTCTCGTGGCACAACCCTCCCAGCAGGCGATATGCCGGCACGCTGGCCGCTTTCCCCGCAATATCCCACAGGGCGTTCTCGACCGCACTGGCCGCTGCCACCGCCAACCCGGACCGACCCCAGTACAGAATGCGGCGGTACATCATCTCGTAACACCCGGCCACATCTCTCGGATCTTTGCCCTGGAGAAACTGCCCGAACAGACGAAATAATTCAGCCGTGGCCTCACCCGCGACAAACCCGGACCCGTAGCAATCTCCCAGACCGGTGACGCCTTCGTCGGTATGCACCCGCACCAGCGCGCAGTTTACGCTGTCTGTTTCTCCTCCCGACCATCGCAAAGGATGCTCTTCCGGCATATCAACCGTGAGCAGGATGGGTTCCACCTCAGTGATCTTCATCGGTCATTTCTCCTATCTGACACAGATTTCTAATTTCCCGCATGGAGAACAACAGCACTCGCAAACAGATCTTCAAGACCCGGCTTCAATGGCCCGGACCATAACTTGGGCAGATAGCTACCGGTCTCGTACCCCCCGCGCTTCATCTCCTCTGTATCAGGGGTATAACCAACACAGCCATTCGTATATCCCAGAAGAACCGCCTGCGCTGGCGCAACTATCTCCTCAACTGTCCTCGCCAGGCCACAAAGCGGCTCTACATCCAGACCGATCAAAGCCAGATCCCGGTTCAACCACAGCGTCTGAACCTGAAACGCCACCTGATCAGGAATCTCTTCTCCCATATCCAGACGCTCCAGACCCGCTTTCGCATACTGCTGCAGAAGTCCGCCTTCACCCTTCAAAGATTCGAGTTGTTCGCGAGTAGTATATTGCTTCTCACATGGAGCCTGCACAACGTTAATCTTCCCTTGCAGCGTCAGATTATCTATCGGACGGAGATTCATTCCTGTGAGGATCGCCAGGGTCTCAGCCAGCAGTTCATCGCCAATCTTAGCGAGTTCGGCGTGCTTCATCGCCCGCCAGTGGTCTCCTTCGGCCACATGTCGAGGGCGTGCATCTGCACCCGCCCCTTGCAGGAAAAACGGGATCACATCAGGACCAAACACATTGGAAAACGCCGCACGCCATGCCCCCGGCCAATCTGCTGTGATCAAATGTTGCGCACCTGTGGCAACTGGATGGCAGGATACCTTGACCCCGACCGCCGCCGCTTCTCCCGTGGCCTTTCTGAAAAGCAGAAGCTGCATCCGATCGTCCACCGGTCCGTCCGGATTCGGCGCATTCACAACCCGGCCATCCCGCTCCGGACGCCGATTCATCGGCAGCCGCGTCTTCCCCTCCCCATACCAGAGGCTCCCTTCCATCAGATTATCCGCAGCCTCGCGGGCGGCCTCCAGTACCTGCGCGTAGAGCTGATCTCTGTAATCCTCTACTGTTCGCGAAGGAAAGTCTCTCCAATACCGAGAAGAACCCGGTATCCTCGGTCCTCCATGGGTGTGCGAGGCATTGAGCATCACGTTGGCCGCCGGACATCCAATCGCTTTCCCAACTTGCTTCAGAAAGTCAAGCACGCTCCCGTCATTCGGAAATGTGCAAATGTCCGCAGCACCCAATAGTGCGCGCCGGCCTCCCTCCTCCATCACAATCGCTGTAAATGTCAGGGGATCGTTCACCCCATCGTTCGTATCTCGCCTTGCTGCGTACCCGTGCATGTGCGTGTAAAGCGGCGGGGTAATATCCCTGCGGCCAATTCCAAAACGCATGTGATTTCCTCCTTCAGTAACAGGACTTCATACGCTTCCATACATAACACTAACCGATATAGCCCTTGCCCCAACCGGTACAGGCACAAGCGCGAGGTCTTCCCCGTATCGGCGGACCGTCTGCCACTCTGCACGCACCCCGTCCAGTTTGATTTCGACAAGAGATGTCTCCAAGTCTCTCATTGGAATCGCAAGACAGAGCGCGTCGTGTGATCTTTCTCCCTCAATCGCAAATTGCAATCTGCATCCCTGCCGGGCCATCCCGTTGAACCGCCACGTATCGCGCACCTCCCAAAACGCCAGCCACTGGTCGAAAGACCAGATAGGGAATCGCCTCTCGTTCGCCTGGCGAAGCAATTCCCGTCCTTGCGGCCGCGAAAACCTCACCCAGTTGCCGGGGTGGATGCACACGCCATAGGGCGTGTGAAAGCGGGTCTCGATATCCGCGAAAATCCGGTCCAGCATAGCGGCAAAAACCTGCGGAGATAGCCGGTAGGAATAATCTGCTGTCCCGAACATAATATCGTCTGCAAGCTGCGTATGCTGCTGGAAGACATTGAGCACCCGGCCATCTGGCCAGCAGAAACGCATCGGCATAGCGCCTCCAAACGCAGCATACGGTGCATCTTCACGGCTGTATCCATAGGTCCCGGAAAAATAATTCCCATCCATACCCACGCCCATTTTCTCCATGACCTCAACCGGTTCCAGATATCCGGCCCATGCTGTGCAGTGATTCCGCAGGGACCGCGCGGGCGTATCAAACCGATCCTGAAACATCCGGATCTGTCGCTCGAACTCTGTTAGACGTTCTGATATAGAGCACCCGTCCAGCGGTCGGAGATTCGGATGCGGTCCCACATCGTGCTGAACGCGGTACCTCTCCACGTCCGGCACCGCAGATTGGGTCCGGTTCGGAATAATGTAGAGATTCATGCGCCCGCCTGCGGCTGCCACACACTCGAATTCCGCATTATTGCTCGCCACATCCGCATTATCTTCATCACCGGAATAAAGGAGGATGCCGGGTGCTGTCCCCGGCAGATGCGACAGGAGCGGCACAGGACCCGGCAGATAGCGCCGCACCGTATCTACAAGTAGTCTGGAAAGCAGATCGGCAAAGGGGACCCAGCCAGAGTCCAGAGGCCCGATATCGATCGCCATGCTGGACGGACGAGCGCATCCGGTACCCTCGGGAATCACCTCGGCGCGGTTCGGATCGCCCTGCCGCAGCAACAGGACACAAAGAGCCAGATCAAACGCGAACGCCACGATCCTCCCTCGCCCGACCACAGTTTCTGTAATCCCGACACTTTCTCCTTTATAGCGGTCTGTATATGAAAAATAGCCCAACACCTGAACCTCAGGTGCAGGGCTGTAATTCTTCGCACGACCCACAATTGGAAATCGCTCTCCCGCCATGCCCGCAGCCGGGTACGCGGTAACGCGCAGCCGCAGTGGCGTTTCCTTTTCCCCCTCATACACAAGCCCGGCTGCCTCGGCCAGAGGACCTTCGGGAAGAAAGCAAATCACCGTTCCACCCCGGCGCGCGTAATCAACCAGAGGATGACTACCTTGAGACGCAGGGCAAACCACCACTGGCATATCTTCGGGATCCAATTTCGAAATCCGATCCGGTCCCACCATCTCGTACAGGACCAATCCCCACGTATTGAACATCTCTGCGAGGTAAGACGAAAGATCTGGTCCGTCAGATAAGATGCCGACACGCATGCTCAGACTCCTTCTGGCATCTGCCCGGAAGATCGCATCTCATTCGGACGAAAAACGGGAACTTTCATCAACTCGGTTCCCCGGGCAATGGACTCCGCAGCCAGAACCGCAGGTGCCGCCGTCTCCATTGCCCTGTAAACATCGAATTCCAGAGGTTTATTTCCAACAACGGCATTCCAAAAAGCGGTGTGGACGTAATAGTCTGCATCCCCGTGACCGCTGCCTTGCGCTTCTAAAGGCGCATCCGTACGCTCGAACTTCCAATCTACTTCAGCCAGATCGTGCATCTGGGAATCCGCCAGCCACATCAGGGGACGTCCCTCTTCCGATCGCTTCCACTCCACGCACCCTCTCGTCCCGATGATCTGATACCAGTGATGTCCTCTGCGGCTCGGAATTTTCTGTGTAAATCCGGTCGCCATCCGCAACAGCCTGTCCTTCTCCGTCTTCATCAATGCGACCTGAATATCTGGTTGATCGATCTCTGGATGCGAATAGCTGGGCGACCCGGTACTCATCGCCGTTACCTCGACGACCCGATCATCCAGAACTTTCAGCATCGGACTCAACTCGTGCGGAAGATAGTGAATCGGCGGCATCACATGCAGCCACGTAGGCTCTGCATCCGGGTGCGCCGAAAGCTCTTCCACGCTGTACTGCTCGCCTGTCTTATAATCCTGAAAAAACTGGCGCGTGCCGTAATAGCCAATATACTGCCCCTCGCAATAGGTAACCTGTCCCAATCGTCCCTCTGCTACCATGTCCCGCCAGGCATCGACAAACCCCCAATAACGCGTCTGTTCAGCAAGCTGATAAACCCGCCCCGTGCGCTCCGCCGCAGTCACAATCCGCCAGCAGTCCTCCATTGTATGTGCAGCGGGCACCTCCATATTCACATGCTTTCCCGCCTCCAGAGCCTGCGCCGCCATCGCCCCCTGATCCTTCCTGCGGACGACCAGACCGACCGCGTCCATACCCTCATAGGCCAGAAAATCCTCGTAGTCGCTGAACACCACGACATCGTTCCGGTAATCGATCAGAGATAGCGCCCGCTCGTGCAGCGGTTCAATCCAGTCGCAGAGTGCCGTAATGCGGTAGCCCGGTATCTTTAGCAAGGTACGGATCCAGTGCTGGGAACGACGGCCCAACCCGGCAATGCCAATGCGTATTTCATCCATCTCTCACCCTCTTCTACACAGAGGTCTGCGAGGCTCAACACAATGTTGCCAGCACAGCACCGCTTTGATCACTTTTCTCCGCGCGCAATGTCTCACCCACCCAAACCTTCAACTCCCCATCGGACAACGGCACCATCAGCGTTCCATCATCCATCAGAACCGGATCGCCTTCGGGCACATCCCCCGTCCTGTGCGGTCGCAATACCGCGATAAATGTGGCCTCTTCCTGAGGTATCGTCGTCTCAGCCGTCACGTGATACTCTCTGAGTTGAACGCGTTCCCTCGGCGGAGGATCAAACTGATCGGTCTGACTGATTTTCAAATTTTTTGGACGTAGCAGAGACACCACACAGCCCGCGCCACCCGTTGTGATTTTTAGCGTCTGTCCCTCGATATCCATCTCCGTTTCAGCGTGCAAATAATACTGAAATATCGAAGCCTCAGGTGCCACCACCGTATCGTAAATCACCACCGCATCGGGTTTGGCAAACAAAATATGCCGCATAAATTTTTTCAGCTTTCCCCCATAGGCCGGGGCGGCTTCGCCAACCACATAATCAAATACATCCGACGTTTGAAAATCCAGAATTTCACCCATTGCCGCAGCCTGGTTGCGCAACTGACTCTCGCCATTTACACCAATGCAATTGACCGACTTTGTATGGTGCATCCAATTCTTGTGGTGGTCGCTGCCGTGAATATCGCGCTCCCCTGTGTGGATCAATAAACGCTCGCCAAAAGCAAATAGCGAAAACGAATTTTGCGCGTCAAACCCGTGACTCTGTGATCCCAATGGACTGCTTTTAAAAATGACCGACACATTGTTTTTCCCATCCCTCAAATCTGAATTCATCGCCACCAACCCCGTGCCGCGAAAACATTTTGAGGAAGGCAAACTCACCGGTGCTTTTGCATGCACTTCTGGCAACGCACCCCGCACAAAATCGATATAGAGCGACTGACCAGCACCCACGGCATCCAACCGACGCTCTCTCGTCTCCTCTTTCACTTTCTCAGGGTGCATATCCACATACCACTGCCAGTATGGATTGCGCGCCTGAGCCGCCAGCGTGCGCATCAAATCGCAATTCTGATCCGACGTTCTCATCGTCGTCAAATCGCCTATGCCACCCCCTCGCGTACCGGGAGGCTGAAAATACATCGGAAAATCGCCAGCGCGTGCAAAATACGGTTTGCAGTACGCATCAATCCCCATTGCCGCCTGCATGATATCCGCCCACCACGTAAAGCGCTGAACATAACTCGCCCAGTATTGCAATCCCTGGTGCCAACCACCATCCTCATCGCACCACGCGGGATACACGGCGCCAAACACATTCATAGCGAACCACACCCACTCCTCCGCCTCGGGAATCTCATCCAAAAACGCCACGCCAATCTCACCCAAAAAATGCCAGGCGCGACCAGCATGACTGCCATAAGGATGCCACAAATAGCGCATCTCAGTCGCCAGATGATCGTACATCTCCTGCCCCTGTACCTTCATCACCGCCCGGCATACATCGCGCTCTTCTTCGCTCAACAAATCGTTCACAAACGTATAAGTGCGACAAAAATAGTAGTTGTAGGGCATACCCGCTTCATCATTATATCGATAACCCGTCGCCCCCAGGGGATCCCATTGGGCACACGCCAGCAGCAGTTCTTTCGCCTTCTCACCATAGTGATCTTGCCCACCCAAAAGCCGCGTAAAAGCCAGCGTCGCCGCGCTGTTTAACACGCGGATTGTGTACATTCGATTTCCCCACCAGATCTCCCGCCATTCCTCACTCAGAACAACAGTCCCCTCGGGATACAGGGGTGGTTCTTTCGTAGATGGCATATCAGCCAAAATATCTTCGCATGTTGCGACCAGATCGTCGTAAATCGGTTTCAGGTCTCCCCGTGCCCGTGCGCGCAAGCCATCCAAATCCTCTGGACGCACAAACAGGCGCGGATGGCTCTTTGGGATGCGCCCAATCAATTCACTGCGTTTGGGCAAAAGCAATGCATTTGCATTCTGGTCAATTACAAAAGCGCGTCCCGAACTCCAATCCGACACCTTTCCTCCCCTATCGACAAATCGGAACCGCCAGTACCACTGCCCCGACTCAAACACCTCCGCTGGGCGGTGAACCGTATATGTCAATCCCCTCACCTCGTACGCGATCTCTGAAAAATCCGCGACCCGCGCACACTGGATATCATAGCTCGCAGCATTCTCCTGTGGGCACCACACAAATGCAGGTGGCGTTTCTTCAGTCGTCACATTTTCCGGTCTAAATCCCCATTCCCCTGGCTGTGCGGGCCTTTCGTCAATTG
The DNA here is from genome assembly GCA_026705765.1 of Gemmatimonadota bacterium. NCBI lineage: Bacteria > Pseudomonadati > Gemmatimonadota > Gemmatimonadota bacterium. Next base: position 20,775 of record JAPPAB010000112.1, on the reverse strand, counting down.
TCAATGCCATTTTTTCTCCTTTATCGAACAATCCGGCGGAAGGGTTCCGAGTGCAGATCGCAAATGAGCAGATCGTCGATAGAATCATTTTCAAGCCCCTGCTTTACGACGCGCAAAGAGGCTTCAACCGCATCAGCAGTAATACGCACATCCTCTTCGGTATGTGCAAGCGTAGGCCCAAAGCCCATGTAACAATGCACACCCCGGCGAGCCATCTCCTGAATAAAAAGCGTCTGGACCTTGCCGTGCAATGCTTCATCGGGCAAATCGAGCACCAGATTAGGCGTTGCGGGAAATCCCTTACACGATCCCGAAAGACCAGCAGACGAGACGGCTTCGTCAATTGCCCCCGCCACTTTTTGACCCATTTCGGCCAGGTGTGCCTCGCTATTGCGCCTTTTGAGTTCGCGGATGGTCGTAAGTGATGCAACAGGACCGATATTGTCACTCCAATACGAACTGGAAATAAACATCGCTTTAGCGGGTTCCATCGCCTCGCGCGATCCAACAACAGCCCCCATCGGATACCCATTGGACATGCCTTTGGCAATCACCGTAATATCTGGCGTAACACCCAAATACTTCTGCATACCGCCAAGAGACTCGCGCCAACCGCAGGAGACTTCGTCGAAGATGAGCAAAGCGCCGTGCCTGCGAGCGAGTTCTTTGACCCCTTCGAGATACCCCTCTTCGGGGTACTCAGACCGAGCTGGCTCCATCATAACAGCGGCAACCTCGCCCTGATATTCGTTCAGTAAACGGCCGAGCATGTCGAGATCGCCATAGGTAAATGGAATCGCCGTTCCCGCCAGCGCACGCGGTACGCCAATCGGCTCAATACCGGCAAAGGGATATTCTCCACTCTCGGGATCGACGAGATAATTTGCCGATTGATACCAATCGTGCCACCCGTGATAACCGCAAAAAAGAATGACATCTCGATTGGTCGTACCCCGAGCGATGCGAGCCGCCACCGCACAGGCTTCCCCTCCCCCTTTTGTATAGCGCACCATTTCAGCACTCGGTATGGTATTGATCAACTCATCTGCAAGCTCAATTTCGAGCGCACTATTCATGGAATGCAGGCTACCCAGATCAATCTGTTTTTTAACAGCGCCATCGACAACGGGATCTGCATATCCCAAAATAATAGCCCCCAAAGCGCGGATCCAATCGATATACTCGTTGCCATCAACATCGACAAATCGCGCGCCTTTTGATCGCGCGACATAGAGAGGACTAACGCCATTTGCAACCCGGTCAGCCCTTCGGCTGATGAGTTGTGTCCAACCCGGAATGCGTTCTCCCGCTTTTTTATAAAGCTCTAAAGATCTCGTGACATCGTGTAACATAGCCTATTCCCGCCAATTAAAAATGACACCCAGCATGGATTTTTCACGCACATAGGCCATTTCATAAGCCTGGACCATTTCCGTGTAATGCAAACGGTGCGTAATAAGACGGCTGGGCTGAAGTTTTTTTTCTCCCATAAGAGAAAGAACGTGATCGCAATGACCCAAATGACCCGATGTATCGGCATGCGGATATAATTGGGCATCCTCTCCATGCACGGCAACCAGAGATATCCCCTTGGCGTAAAACCACTCCATTGCCAGAGGGTTAAAATCAAGCGGAGGTTCACCCCGCCCCAGAAGACTGACGATAGAGACCCGGCCATTTTGCCGCACAATTTCAACAGATGTTTTGAAAGCCGGCCAGGGATTCGCCGTCAGAATAACCAGATCAATGCCTCTTCCATTTGTAAAAGCGTCGAGTTTCTCTTCGAGGTCTGGATCGTCTGATAAATAAGCCGCATGAGCACCCATTTGTTTTGCCATATCTAACCTGATGGAACTATTTCCAAGCCCAACGACGCGGGCACCAAACAGAGGACCTAAAGCGACTGCCCCCAGGCCGAGAACACCCAGACCAACAACGGCGACATTTTCGCCGGGTCTAAATAATGCTTTGTGGTAACAATGTGCGCTGAGCGCATAGAGGTGTGCATACACAGCATCTTCATCATCGGCATCAGGGGGTATTTTGAAAATATCACCAAACTGGCTTATGATGTATTCAGATTGGTGAGGCTGAGTCGCCACAACGCGATCGCCAACCTCAAAACGCGTGACCTCCGTACCAATCCCGCGAACAATACCCAGATTGCTATCGCCAACGAATCGCGGATAGTCCGGCGCACCCGGTACGCGATCTGCGCCTTCAAAATTGCCCCGATCTGTTCCAATTTTAAACGCGCTGATCTGCGTTTCAACCCAGACCTCATCAGCACCAAGCGCGCTTGTATCAAGCGGGTGCTCTTCAATGCGAAGGTCCCGCGGACCGTGGAGTATGGCTTTTTTCATAGGTTTTCACCATTTTCGATTAGGAATATTGTCGAAACGAGTATAAAAGCACCCTTTACAGCGATTCTCGTGTGTCGGCGATGCGTTTTATGCTATCGGCTATGCTTTCGATACTGCGAACAAATCTCAGGACCATATAGACTAAAAAAACAAGGCTAGCCAAATACAGGACGGTTAGTGTCATCGGAAAAATGTGCTCCATTGGGTTCTCCTTACCTTTTTTATCAATTTCAACCTGCCCTTTTGCCATCATTTGATCCATCTGAAATTCTCTATTCTTCGACTTTATCTACGATGTTCAAGAGGAGTTGTCAAGGAGAACGGAACGCAAAAAGTTAACCACGGAGTAAAAACCGCCCTTGACAAAAGCAATTTAAATTCTTATTCTTCATTCAGCGTTTCTAAAAAATGCAAAATGCAAAACAAATGTAGCTTACAAATTCTTTTTTGGGAGGTATCACCATGACAACTACTCAGACCCCAACCGTTCAAGGTCGCGATCAATTGCCTCTGGTTGGCACCGATGTCGACCCCAATGAACCAGTGCTTGGACGAATCGTTTCTGAGGGAACGACTCCTAATATGGATCAGGTCATATTTCGTATCCAACCTGGGATGCATACCGGTGTTGGTAGGATCGTTGGCGTACGAGGGCATCGGCCATCGGGTGAGCGAATCTTAACACTTATTCGGGTTGAACAGATGCAGGAGCACAACCCCCATGAAGACGCTGAAAGCTCAACAGTCGCGGATGTCATTCCTTTTGAGACACGTTATGCTCCTGAAGGCCGTAGCACAGTTATTTATCGCGTCGCTGAAGCTGAGCTTCTTGAGGAAGCGATTGTTAATTCAGATGGTTCGCTAAATAGGATCGAAAGTGTGGAAACATTACCACTTTCAGGATGGCCTGTTGTCGAAGTTCCACCGGAATTCATTGCCGAGGCCTTGAGTTTTGCTCCATCACTTGAGACAGGTATAGACCTCGGCAAAGTGCATGGACTCGCTGGGATCACTGCATTGCTTCAACGAGACATTGTGCAGACACATATGTTTATCGCTGGAGGTATTGGCCGAGGTAAATCGTATGCACGTGGCGTCGTCGCCGAAGAACTGGCTATGCATGGCGTGCCCCAGATCAATATTGACCCGATGGGCGAAATGGTAGGTGCGACGGAAGACCTCGGAGGGCTCAATGTGAGACCAGGTGGGTATTTCTCGCTACCTTTGAGTGCCCTAGAGTCTGAAGATGTACTGGATGCGATTCCCGGCATCAATAAATCTACGAACATTGCGACGCTTATCGCCTATGCGCACAATAGTCTGCTGGTGCAAAAAGTCCTCGCCAGAGGTGAACATTTTGGCGTTGGCGATCTAATTCGACGCATCGAAGAAGTGGCACCTGAACTCAAAATGGACAGCCCCAACACATTACTGCCAGCGATCCAACGTGCTCGTAGCCTTCAATACATCGATTTTATTGGAAACCCATTCGCATGGGAACAGCAACTTCGACCAGGTAAAATCATCAATATCGACTGTACAGGTCGCCTAGTATCTGAACTTCGCTTGATCGCCGCCTCCGTCGCACGCGACATCCAGCGGCTGGCGAAGGCCCGGAAGATTCCATTTGTGGTGCTGTCTATTGATGAGGCACACCTTATTGCGCCGAACAATGAGGACGTAGTTACTACCCAAGTGCTGCGCGAAATCGCCCGTATTGGTCGCCATTATCGCATTGGTCTTATATTGACTACTCAGAGTCCGGCTGATATGGATCGGGCTATCCTCAAGCGGTTGCTCACCCGACTGATCTTCGCTATTGAACCTGATCAACTTGATTCTCTGCGGGGCGTATTTGCAGATGCACCTGAAGGAGTGATTCGCCAATTGCCCAAGTTGCCACGAGGGACGTGTCTGGTGACGGGTGTCTCAGAGACAGTGAAACATGCCGTAGTCATCGACATTCGCAAACGCAAAACCCAAGTAGGTGGTCAAACTCCCGATATCTTTTCAGATCTCGCTCGTAAGGGATGGGATGGACGAAAGTCGTTGGATGATTTCAAAAAAGGCTGTGAAGGAGACAATTCATGAGTTCGAAAATCAGCATTCATGACCGTTGCATATGGATTGTGGACTTCCTCAGGCGACATTCCGACGGACAAAACCGGACAATCAGAGCGATTTGGGAACGCGCCAAACGCCCATCAAGCAATGATCTAGAACAAAGCGGCCTTGAAGATACAGCATCGTTACCAACCTATCATCGGACCCTCGCCAAACTGGTGCGACAAGGTCAAGTCGAAGAAGACGGTTTCTCCCCCGACGGAGCCGCGCTCTATCGAGCCGCCGACCAACTTTCTGAGTTTACGACTTATACGCTTACTGACATTAACACTGCATTGTGGGAACTATCTGTTTCAGATGCACTGGCACACTATATCGACGCCGTAGATTACTATGAGAAACGCGCTGAAGAGGTTTTGGGCCAAGCTGCAGTGCGACTGCTCAAAGAAGACCCACGCGATCTAATCTTGCGTATGCTCCGGGACCGTGCCGAAGAAATCGAAGATAATGTGGGCATCATCCAAGATCCCGAGGTTGAGGACTTAGTGCATCTCAATGATACGCGAAGACAGTTTGATGAACTCAGGCATTTCGTTAACGGGGAGTTGGGCATCAGTGCAACGATTTGGAATTTCCAAATGTTTGACCAACTCGAACGTGGCGAAGCATTTAGACCGCCTGATTGGTCGGCGGTCCAAGCCGCTATCGCCGAGCATGTATTTGGAGAAAGCTTTATAGAACGAGTGGAAATCGATGCCAATGGTCCCACAAGGAGCACATTGATCGTCGCTGGCACCGATGGAAGCACCCATGCCGGTTATGTACGCGGAGTTCCAGCTCCTCAGTGGGTGGAAGAACAGGGCAGGCTGATGCTCACCTTCAACAACAGCATCGCCTATATGGATTTTCCCGCAGACTACCCTCATACGCCGCCGTCACCCTATCATGGCGTACCAATGACTCGGTCGGCGTTGGAAGACCCACACAACCACGGAATGATCATTTCACGGCCGTGGTATGACGATTTGACAGATAGCCAATTTGAACATATGAAAAAAGCCGCTTTGGATGTCGTCCAATTTCGCGTTGATGAACGGCTTATCACAGGCGTGGCTAGAGCTTACGGTGAGACACCTGGCAGCCAGGATACAGGGCTTCTCCCTAAGCCAAATATCCTAATCCGAGATGGAACAGTGACGCCACAAGAGCGTGAATTCCAGCATTACTGCAATCAATCATCTTACGGCGGAGTGGTGCGCGAGGGCATTGCGTTGAGCTACAACATTCTCAGATCCGTTATGGATTCCGAGAATCGCATCTACGCAGGCGCAGTCAAAATGACGCAGTTAAGGACGTTTTCGCGTATTCTCAACTGGTATATTAAACGGCACATTGATCCCAATTGGGATTTGAGCAAGGTATCATTAGTGACGGATTCAGTCGCCGTCACCCGTCTTCTCACCTCATTGCCTGAAATAGGAGAAAGAGAATACTACCGAACCTGCGCCATCGTTCGGCCGTTTTCAGCATTGGACTCAAGCTTGAGATTTATGAGGATAGAATCGGAGGGTTGGCTGGATTATTTTACAAGAAAGCAAGAGGACCAGTATCGAGAATATCAAGCAGTCGGCGGGACGCCATCTTGGTTAATTGGTCAGGATCTTGAAGATGATCCTTATGTTCGCATGTGTATGGAGGCCGACTATGCCGTCTTCTATTTCGGTAAACCAGGTGGAGAGCCCCAAATCAGCTTCCCACGATTTGAATTTCTTGATGCCTTGCGTCGCCTTACGCCCGATGTTCGAGAGCAACGGATCCGTCGATCTGTCGAACGTATCATAACTGGAGTTCATCTTTCAAAATGGTCTCTTGATCGAGAGCACAATTTCATGACACAACGCAAACTGCACCGTCTTGTACCCTATGTGGTTTATGAAGCGCATGAAAAATGCAAATCACTCGGGCATAAACTGGAATCCGAATTGCGTCAATCTATAGCCATGCGACTGAGTCAATTAAAGGCGATACGTGGACTCCCTGTTCCAAAGGTAGATATAGATCCAGTTCCTGTCCGGGCATATTTGGACAATATGAAACATCATCTCTTGGATACTCCTGAAGGAAAGGATGAGATAAAAGATCAGGAAGAATCAACTGGAAATGAGGGAACGGATATGACGCCCAATGGCGGCAGCCAATAAGCGGGGAAAGGCATTGCCGACGAGACGTTCGGCATCTTTGTAGGGGATGTCTGCGTTGAAGGTAAGCTTATCTGGAAAGCCCTGTATGCGCAATGCTTCCCTTACCGTGAGTGCTCTGTGCGCGGCGTAGTGAGTAAAACGCCCGCTGCCGGGGTTGTGAAAATTGGTCGTAATTGTTCTAGCAAGTCCAAAAGGATGGAGGCGGGCGTAAGCTTGAGAAAAATAAGTCGCGTTGCGAAACCCGTTTCCATACTCAATCGGACAATGGCCAGCAGCTATGGTCTTAAGTCGGTCTATCATTTTCTGTCGGTGGAGCCAAGGGCGATGATTCGTAACTTGGGCATCACTGCATGAACGCATGACCTGCTGATAGGTCGTTGTGGGTGGGGTTTCATAATCCCAAGTATCCTGCTCTGGTGTTACATCCGAGGGCAAATCTCCAAGAGCATCTTGCAGTCTGACAAGCGGCTGTTCGCCTAATGAAACCTTTGGCCTCAGCATAAGAACTTTACGTCCAGTTTGGCTTTCGGATTTGATGAAGGTTCCGGTGCTATAATTGAATACTCGGCCATCTCCCCCATGAGTGGGTTCTGGGAGCGACGGCTCTATGTCAAGATGCTTTCGAAAACCGATGACAACTGCTCTGCGTCGAAGTTGTGGGATTCCATATTCCGCTGCGTTAATGATCTCTGCATGTAGTTTATAACGGCGCGAAATCGATTCTTCGAAATTCTGAAAGTAGGAAGTGTTCAAAAGACGAGGAACGTTTTCCATTACGAAGAATTTGGGAGAGATGCTCCAGACCAGGCGGTGCATTTCAAACAACAACGCGTTTCGATGATCATGTTTTCTTCGTGGCCCTACTTGGCTCAATCCCTGGCAAGGGGGACAACCTAGAAGCCCGTCAATTTGTCCACCTGCAAAATCGAGGATTACATTCCCAGTCAGGTTCTCAACTCGGTTGAGTTGGTACCGATCCTTCAGATTTGGAAAATTTTGGACGAATGCATTACGCGCTGAGGGATCAACATCATTCAAGAACACAGGATCGAATCCACCAGCATCCATAAACCCTCCCGTTACGCCCCCCATTCCAGCGAAAAGCTCTGCTATCTTGAGATCTGACATCATTATTCTTTCTATGAATTCTCGAAAATTATAGCCTTTGATTCCATATTACAATCTACTTTCACCTAAATGGTTCAAAGACTTTTGCAGAAAAGAAAAGGTGTATGAGAGCCACATAATCAGAACTATATTAATATAAGAATTTCGAGTGCCTTTGTCAACTATCTTCAAAAAAAATAATAACATAAATAGAATATATTTCTTATTTTCTATACATATAATCTGAAATTTGCGAACCAAATCTCATCGGTGAGAGATAAGCATCTAAGCCATTATATCGCCTCTTGAAGAAGTGCCAGTCCCACCTCGTCAACCTCCACGCGCACGACCTGAAGACCTTCCTCACGCAATTTTGGCAACACCGATTCCAGTGCTGCCTCAAACGATGTAGCTTCTACGGTACAATTCACAATCGGTGTTCCAGATTGTATAACGAGTGTAAAGTCCTGGACACTTTCAGATGCTGCCCCCTCCTCACCAAAATATCCATAGAGCCGATCAGTTGTATCCAGATCAGGCTCAGTCGCAAGCGTAAGCATAAATTCATAGACTCTCATTGTCTTCATCTCCTGAGTGTATGTGTACAGTCATCTACGTATCTTTGAAATTTACGAGCATGGATAGTCGGATTCCTGGGGGTAGAGTAAATATTAAAAATATGTCCGGCTCGACTCTGTTCTGGACAAAGCGCACGACCCCAAATATGTGCTCGTGGTCCGGCCTTCTCAATACGCCATCCTCTTGATACAGCGTATAAGATTGCTTCGCGAATGTCTTTATTTGGATGGCGTGGGATATCAAGCATGGGCTCAGTCTGTCGTTCTAATCACGTCAGCAGTAGCACACATCACCAGAGCAACTATTGCAGAGTATGTGTTTCTTAGCAGTGAGACGCAACCTTTTTTCCCTTATTCAAAAACTCGTATTACTTTCACCGTCATATCTACACCCATACCAGCGAGAGATCCAAGACTCAACTTTTGCTGCATTGCCCCCAAACTTGAATCAAGAATAACCCCATTAGCACCCTTCTTTTTTGCTTCCTCTCGTATTGCTTCCACGACATCAAGCGGGTCTAACCCAGCATTCACTTTAACAAACATCCGTCCAATCTCTTCATGTCTGACACCGGCGAACCCTTCAAATAGCTTCACTTGTCCATTCCAGGGCGCATAAGTCTTTCCCGTCGCCAGAAATTGAATTTCAACGCCTCTAATCTTCACCTTTTGAGATGATTGACCAGACGCGACTTGCTCGGATGGTTGTTCAACCTTGCGGGATAACTCATCCACCTTACGGGATAGCTGTTCAACCTTGCGGGATAACTCATCTACCTCGCGGGATAGTTGTTCAAGTGTGACTTGCTCGGATGGTTCATCACCAGACACGACTTTATCAGACGCAATCACAACGACCCCAAAAAGTAGGATACAAAACAACCACAATCTGCTGTTCAACATGTAAACCTCCCTTTTTTGTCCTTCAGTAACCCCGATCATTCAGGCGCATCTCCATACACATTAAACCCCATCCGATCCTCACCGCGCACCAGATGAAGGTGATACCTTTTGTAACAGCGCACAATCGGAATGGTAATGCGTATCGCCAATCCCAGGCGTCGGCGATCAGACGTATTTGCCGCTGAGTAGTGGAGCATGCGCTCGGTAAAGAGAAAGAATTGTCCGGCTTTCATTTTCATCTTCACAACGCGATCCGGGTCAACACCGATGTGATCGGGGTCGCCCTGTTGGCGAAAAGCCTGTTCGGGTGTGGCTTTAATGTGCGGAATCATCTTTCGGTGCGACCCCGGCATGAGTTGTACGCAACTGTTGCTGACATCGGTATCGTCAATGGCTAACCAGGCGGAGACATTGATACCCGGTTCTATTTCGGTGGACCAGAAATTCATATCCTGATGCCAGGGAATTTCTTTGGCACCGGGGGGTTTGTTAAAAAAGTTGGATTGCCAGAGCACAATATCCGGACCGAGGATGCCTTCTACCCGATCCATAATTGTCGGATGTGTACACAGATCGTAGATCGTTCGACTATCGAGATGCCGCGCTTTTTGCCGATTGACGTGAAACGGGCCTTCGGCTTCAAAAATTTCACGCTCAACAACAGGCCGAATACGATCCATTTCTTCCGGCGAATGCATCGTATATGGCCCGAGATACCCCTCGTCGTGAAAAAATCGCACATCTTCTGGTGTTAATCGATAGGACATTTTTCCTCCACTCTAAACAAAAGTGACCTCTCCCTTGAACTGGCTCATATACAAATTGTGATAAAACCCCTCCGCCTTCAGCAACGCACGATGCGACCCGCGTTCAATAATCTGCCCATCGTCAATAACCAGAATCTCATCCACATTGCGAATCGTGCTCAACCGATGGGCAATAATAAAGCTCGTTCGCCCCTCCATCAGCCTTAAAAGCGCTTGTTGAATCCGCATTTCCGTCCGCGTATCCACACTGGATGTCGCCTCATCTAAAATGAGAATCGACGGATCGGCCAACGCGGCTCTTGCAATGGCCAGCATCTGTCGCTGTCCCTGGCTCAAATTGCCGCCGCGTTCCGAAAGCATCGTATCATAGCCCTGGGGCAATCGGCGAATAAAGGGATCTGCATTGGCCAATTTAGCCGCATCAACCACCTCCTCATCCGAAGCATCGAGCCTTCCATAAAGGATATTTTCCCGCACAGTATCAGACAGCAAAAAAGTATCCTGCAACACAATACCCAGTTGCCGGCGCAACGCTTCCCGTTTCACCTGCCGAATATCATGGCCGTCGATATAAATCGCCCCGCTATCGATATCGTAAAACCGGGTCAGCAAATTCACAATGGTCGTCTTCCCCGCTCCCGTCGGTCCTACCAGCGCAATCTTCTCCCCCGGCCTGGCGTGCAAACTCACTTCTTTGAGCACTGGCACATCTTTTTCATAGCCAAAACACACCCGATCGAAAACCACATCCCCCCGAACCTGTTCTAACGCGACCGCATCTGGCATATCGGGCGCTTCGGGAAACTCGTCAATAGTCTCAAAAACCCGCTCTGCCCCGGCCAGTGCAGACTGTATCGAATTGTACAAATTGGCAACCTGGCCCAAAGGTCGTCCAAACTGCCGCACATAGCTGATAAAAGCGGCAATCACACCGATTGTCACATCGCCCTGAACCGCCATATAGCCACCCGCAAAAGCCACAATCACCAGACCCATATTGTTCACAAAAAAGGTCAGAGGCGGCATCAACGTCCCGAAAAACTGCGCGCGTGTACCGGCATATTTCAATCTGTTATTGAACTTTTCAAACGCCTCAATCGACGCCTGTTCGCGTCCATAAGCTTTCACCACCTGCTCTGCAGCAATCGTCTCCTCAATCATCCCATTGAGCGCACCCAGTGCCGCCTGCTGCTCGCGAAACCCCCGACGCGCGCGTTTGGCGACTTGCCCTGTCAAAGAAGTCATCAGCGGAAAGGTGAGCAAACTAATCAACGCCAGAGGCCAATCCATCCAGAACATCATGGCCGACACGCCCACCAGGGTCAACACGCTGTTAATCAACTGCGTCACGCTATCCGACAACACACTGCTGATATTATCCACATCATTGGTCACACGGCTCATGATATCACCACTGGCACGCCGGTCAAAGAACCGCAGCGGAAGCATCTGCAAGCGGTTAAAAAGATCCTGTCGCAAATCCCGCACAGAACTTTGAGATACCCGTGCCATAATAAACGTCTGCAGCCAGGATGTCAGTGCCATAGCCACATACACCCCCGCCAGCAACAGGGCAATTTGGAAAAGGCCCGGCAAGTCGCTATAGGCGATATACTCATCAATCGCACGCGCCATCAAATACGGACCTGCCACCTCCAACCCCGTTGTGACCACCACCAACCCCACCACCCCCATCAAAGTCCCCTTGTAGCGTCTCATATACCCCAGCAAACGGCGGGTAGTTCCCCGAATATCCCGCGCTCGCTCGTCGTCACCCATCATCATCCGGCGACGCCCCCCCATCATCATTCCGCCTGGACCCTGCTGTTCACCGTCGCGCTGTCGATCAACTTCCGCCATATCCGTTTCCTTCTCCGAGCTGTGAATCGTAAATCTCCTGATATACTGAACTGGATGCCATCAACTCCTGGTGCGTTCCCTCGGCAACCAGCACGCCATCGTCCAGCACCAGAATCTTATCGGCCTGCAAAACCGTACTGATGCGCTGTGCCACCAGAAAACTCGTACACCCGACCATCTGTTCAAGCGCATCGTGAATTCTTGCCTCTGTCTCCAGATCCACGGCACTGGTACTATCGTCTAAAATCAACACCTTCGGATGGGAGATCAACGCCCGGGCTATCGCTATCCGCTGCCTCTGTCCCCCCGACAAATTCACGCCGCGCTGGCCCAATAGCGTCTCGTACTTATCCGGAAACTGGACAATAAAATCGTGCGCCATAGCTGCCCTGGCAGCGGCCTCAACCTCTTCATCGGTCGCTTCGGGCCGCCCGTACCGAATATTGTACCGAATCGTACCCGAAAAAAGGACCGACTCCTGGAGTGCCATCCCGATTTGCTGTCGCAGCGTCCCCTGGTCCACATCGCGCACATCCATCCCATCCACCATCACCCGCCCTGCATTCACATCGTAAAACCGCGGAATAAGATTCACCAGCGACGACTTGCCCGCCCCTGTCGAACCCAGAATCGCCACCTTCTGCCCCGGTTCCGCGACAAAACTCAGATTCCGCAATACCGGATCGTCCGCCGTCTCATTATAGCTGAACGTCACATCTTCAAACGCAACCTGCCCCTCCAACACCACATCGCGCTTTGCATCTGCCCGATCCTGTAACTCGGGCTCGCTATTCAGCACATCGACAATGCGCTCGGCAGAAGCCTCTGCACGGGACATCCGGATAAGCACCATACTGCCTATCATCAGGGATTGCAAGAACAGCAACAGATAATTGATAAACGCAATAATCTCGCCCAGCTTCATCCCACCCTGAGTTACGGCAATTCCCCCAAACCAGATCACCCCTACAACGCCCAGATTCAATAGCAGCATCATAAACGGCATCACCAGAGCCACCAGTTGCGTCACCCGAATCGTCTGTTCCATCAATCTGTCATTGGCCGTTCCAAACCGTTCGATCTCGTGGTCCGCCCTCAAAAAAGCCTTCACCACGCGCACACCTGCCAGATTTTCCTGCGTCACCTGATTCACCCGATCCAGGCGATTCTGCACTTCGCCAAACATCGCATTGGCTTTTCGAAACACCAGAATCAGAGTCCCGAGAATCACGGGAGCCAGCCCAATAAACATCAACCCCAGGCGAGGACTGGTCACAATCGCCATCACCAGACCGCCCACCATTGCCATCGGCATACGCGACAGAATGCGCAATATCAAACGCGCCACCTCTCCCACCTGTCGCACATCATTGGTCAGCCGCGTAATCAGATGCCCCGTTGACAGCTTATCCAGATTGCCAAACGAAAGAGACTGAATTTTGCCAAAAAGCGCACTTCGCACATCGGTCTCCACCCGCTGCGCCACCCACACGCCAAACCAGGCATTGCCAATTCCAAACAAAACGCCCCCAATCGCCAGGCCCAGCATCCACAATCCGGTCTCAATCACCAGATCCAGATCTCCCCTGGCAATCCCCTCATCTACAATCCGCTGCACCAACCGGGGATGCATCAACTCCAGCATCACCTCGATCAATTTCAGCAGCGGAGCGATTGTCGCCTGCTTCCAATAGGGACGCATATAACCCATCAACTTCAGAATATTCTGCATATAAAATCCTTCTTTACAGATTTTTCAACAGTGCCCTGGCTTCTTCGGCATCGCTTTCAAATACCAGCACGTCAACATGTCCCGCCGCGTACAGGGTTTGAAATCCCTCGCCCCGGGTGATACAGGGGATCTCAGCATCGTCAAGCACGGATTTGATCACCGCGAGCAAACCGGGATTTGTTGCGGTGATAACAGTTACAAGAGGTTCTCGATAACTCATCTCGAATTTCTCATGTTATGGGTAGTCAGCACAAAATACACAACCAGAATTGATCTGTCAGACAAAAAATAATCACAAGATGTCTCGTTTTAAGTTGACAATATGCATTTCAAATGCACATTTTCCACTTTGCGAACCGTCCCAAACGAAACCCGATACGCAATCGACCACAAATTACCGCCCACTCGGTCCCGGTGTGACGGCACTGCCCTTCGCCGCTCTGTAGAAAAAAATAGGAGAAAAAATGAGCCAACCCAATATTGTATTTATCCACACGGATCAGCAGCATCACCTCGCGATATCCGCCTATGGAAATCGAGACGTGTCAACGCCCAACATGGACCGCCTGATCTCAGAAGGCATATCTTTCAGGCGATCCTACAGCGCCAACCCCGTCTGCTGTCCTGCACGCGCGAGTTGGTACACCGGACGCATGTCTGTTGAACACGGCGTTATCAGCAATCCGTTTCCCATCGATCCCAACCTGCCCGACCTCGGCCAGTGGTTGACCAAACACACCGATTACAACTGCGTGTATTCCGGCAAATGGCATGTCACGGGACGAGATGTGGCCAACAGCTTTGACGTGATCTACGGCAGACACCCCTACGGAGAACTGCAAGACTCTGGCTCTGCCAGAGCAGCAGCACAATATATCGCCGAACACGCAAATGACGACCGACCCTTCTTCCTCTCCGTCGGCCTCCTGAACCCACACGACTGCTGTTATGTCTGCGGCGTCAGCGGACCCGTGGGAAAATACGGCATGAAACCTCAGTTGTCCGATTTGCCCGATTTACCCGGCAACTTCGAAATCAGTCTCATGCCGCCAAACCAGAAACACCGGGTCGGCCACTGGTCGGAAACAGACTGGCGATATTACATCTATCAGTGTTACCGAATGGTAGAAACTGTTGACGCTCAGATCGGATTGATCTACGACACATTGGAGAACAACGGCCTCATTGAAAACACCCTCATCATCTTTACCGCCGACCACGGCGAAGGCTCTGGGCATCATCGAAGAGTATTGAAAGGCTTTTTTGAAGAAGAAGCCTGGGCAGTCCCACTCGTTATTTCGCAACCCGGCAGCATCCCCAATGGGCAAAACGATACGCACTTCATATCGGGCGTGGATATCCCCGCTACAATCTGCGATTACGCCAGCGCACCTCCCCTGCCCGACACCACCTATGGAAATAGCCTGCGCCCACACCTCGAAGGAAACGACGACATCGCATGGCGGGAAAGCGTCATAGGAGAAAACGCGAGTGCAATCGCCATTCGCGACGACCAGTACAAATCCATCCTCTACGACTCGGGACAGCACACCCTCTACGACTTAGCAAACGATCCCCTGGAAAAACACAATCTCGCATCAGAACCCGGCTTTGATGACGTCAAGCACAAACACGCCACACACCTCGCCGAATACGCAAACACCGTCACACCCTATAGCGGACCTGATAAAACGGGGGAAAGAGATCGAATAAGAGAAGAGAGAATGGAAAATCTCAAACGTGGAAATGGATGGACAGAGGAGGTGGGATCATGAACACCATACCAGCCGAACTCAACGCAATAGCCGGGCAATTGCAAAACTACAATACCCCAGAACAAACCGCTCAATTGGATTTCGATTGCAAATTGACCTATGAAATTCTACAGTGGACAAAAACACACCTCGACGGTTTGACCGACGACAGACCAATAGGAACAGTGGAAATCTCGCGCTACAACAAAGAGAACGGCGCAGAATACCAGATCGTTGAAAAACGCAATGGCGGTGGACGGGAAATTTACAAAGCAACCGTCACAACAGCGCGGGATGAGCGCATTGGTGAATCAATTCAGGACTGGAAACTCACCTGGTACCAGGCAGAAACACCGGATAAACGCCTGCTCATTCATGGCACAGTTCGGGACGCGACCATAGAAATGAACGGCACAGCGGGCAAAAAGAGTCTCTCAGTGAATACCCCCA
Organism: Gemmatimonadota bacterium; assembly: GCA_026705765.1. Lineage (NCBI taxonomy): Bacteria > Pseudomonadati > Gemmatimonadota > Gemmatimonadota bacterium. Next base: position 4,996 of record JAPPAB010000112.1, on the reverse strand, counting down.
TATCGTGTCAATGGATCCTCCCCTTTGCGCTCGCCAATCGCGCCACTCCCCTGGACGAAACATTTACAACCATCGACGAACTTACGTACTGTAAAACAAATCAGCTACTTCACGGTCCCACACATAGGGACCAATCCCTCTTCTCTTTTCGTCACACGGGATACGGCACACTGCCCATCCACTATGTATTCGATTCACAAAAGCGCCCCATCTTTGTCACATTTACGCTCTTGTCCTGGATCTTGCGCGATATTGAACTCATTTAATTACGGTTTTATCAAGGTTTTGATCGCAGCACCTGGCTTTGCCTGTGTCGCAAATGCTTCGGGTGCTTGATCGAGTGGAAAGGCGTGTGAAACGAGTGGTTTCCGATCAATTTTCCCGGTCCTGACGAGTTCAATCCCCCGCCTGTAGTCATCGGGAGTCCATGACCAGGACCCTTGAAGCGTCACCTGCTTGCGCACCACCTGGTTAAAATCGAGTTCGGGTTGATCTTCGAATAATGCGACGGGAACGAGGCGGCCATTTTGTTGTTTTAGCATCGTCAACCCCTGATTCGGCGAGGCTTTCGCGCCAGCAGAATCGATCACCACATCGGCATTTCCTCCCCGCGCCCCGAATCTTTCCACAGGTCTCTCACCACCCGTGAGTTCAATAACAGCTTCCACGGGATCTACCTCTGTCAAATTCACGATCTCATCTGCACCCAACTGGCGCGCCATAGCCAGCCGTTTTGGCGACGTATCAACCGCAATAATGCGCCCGCCCGCCGTTGCCCGAATGACCTGAATACATCCCAACCCAATAATCCCAACCCCCAGAATAACAACGGTTTCCCCTTCAAGGGGTTTTGCCAGGCCCACTGCGTGTATCGACGTGGCGAGCGGCTCCATCATCGCGCCCTCTTCAAAGCTGATGGTTTTGGGCAACTTATAGGGACGCTCGGGATTGACTTCCAGGGGAAGATATTCGGCAAACCCGCCCAATCCCCCACCAGAAATGTGATCGCCCACCCGAAACCGCTGCACATCTCGCCCCGTTTCTACAACCTCACCGCTAAACTCGTGCCCCATGATGAGGCCCTTCTCTATCGGACGTCCCAAAGAATCTTCAAACAGCCCGATGCGATAAGCGTGCAGATCCGACCCACAGATCCCACACGCCTTCACCCTCACCAGAATCTCATTTGCATTGATCTCAGGCTCTGGCACATCTGCCACCTGAATATCATGCGGACCGCAATAAATAGCTGCTTTCATCGCCACCTCCCTTGTGTATCATGGCGCAATGACATTGGCCCTTGGAGGCTTCGTTGGCCCATGGCCCCCCGGCGGCGACATCATGCGCTTTTGGTTCTCAGTCAAGTGATCGTAATCATCTATATTGTAATAATTCGCCCATGAAATCGTATTCCCGGGATTGTATTTAAAGAGAAATGACCGGCGTTCGTGATTGGCTGTCCAGGGCATAGTGCCGTGTACTGTCGCCTCCGTAAAAATGATCAGGTCACCCGGCTCTAATTCGGGTTGTACGACGTAATGGGCGGGCCGTCTGAAATACATAACATCCTCGGGGATGTCGAGTTGAAAGTTGGACTTGTGCGAGCCTGGAATACAGCAAAAACCACCATCGCCCTTTCGCACGGGCGTGAGCGCATAGACCAGTGTTGTCAAACCATTGCGCATGATGCCGTCGTGATACGTGTAAAAGAATGGGAATAATTCCGTTTTCGATTTCATCGTACCGGCGTGCAACGGACCTTTGGAACCGCCTTTATCCAAAAAAATGCAATAATCCTGATCAAAGTGGATACTCGGTCCCAAAAGTTCGATCAAATAAGGAATAATTTTGGGATGGTCCATGAGACTCTGAACGCAGGGATCCCACAGCGTGATATTTCGAGCGAGTTTTAGCCCATCGTCTCGATAGATTTCAAACTGGTCGCGCGCGATGCGGTCTGCAACTTCATTGCATTGATCAACTTCCTCTTTGGAGAGCACATTTCTGACGACGAGATAACCTTCGAGGTCAAACATGAATTTTTCTTCGGGGGTCATAGCCAAATCTCCTGTGGTCTTGTCTTGTAATCCCAATATGGTATCAAATTTAAAAAATAAAATAAAAAAAGACGCCGCATCAGAATCGAACGACGTCAATTTCCACTTTAATATACTCACCTTTTCGCATATACTACCAAAACTAAGGATCAGTAAAAACCCAATTGACATTTGGGTATATCTTCGCCTAATTTAAGCGATTTTATACACACAATATTAAAAGGAGACACCATGGGAAAACTCGATGGCAAAGTAGCACTTGTCACTGGAGGAGGAACGGGCATCGGTCGCGCGGCGTCGCTGCTATTCGCCACAGAAGGCGCAGACGTCGCCGTCAACTACAGTCGATCTGAAGATGACGCCAACAAAACCTGTGCGGATATCGAAGCACTGGGTCGCAAAGCCATCGCTGTCAAGGCAGACGTATCTGACGACTCAGCCGTTCGGCAAATGGTAGAGCGCGTAGTCGATGAACTCGGCCGCCTCGACATTCTCGTCAACAGCGCGGGCATGACGCGGTTCGTGCCGCTGGAAGACCTAGAAAATCTGAAAGAGGACGATTGGGATCGCGCGATGGCCGTCAACGTAAAGGGCGCCTTCTTTGCAGCCAGAGCAGCAATTCCAAAAATGAAAGAAAGTGGCGGTGGGTGCATCGTCAACGTCGCCTCCATCTCCGGTATCTCTGGAAAGGGCAGTTCAATTGCCTATTCCGCATCCAAAGCCGCACTGATCTGCCTGACGAATTCCCTGGCAACCAGTCAAGCCCCCGATATTCAGGTCAACGCCATCTCCCCGGGCTTTGTCGATACGCGCTGGGGAATCGGCTGGGACGCCTTCCGCAAACTCCACCTGGAAGCCACGCCAATGGGCCGCGTCGCAACCGGTGAAGACTGTGCCGACGCCATCCTCGGACTCATCCTCAGCCCCTTTGTCACGGGGGAAAACCTCATTGTAGATGGCGGGCGGAGCATATAGGCATCACTATGAGAAAAACGCCATGAAAATCGCATCCATCGACATCATGATAGTCGTTGTTCCAACCATACCCGGCCGTGTACACAGCGCATCATTCGGTCCTGCCGGCTGGGACCAGGTTCCCAAACACATCATCAGGCTAAATACCGATGAAGGGATTTACGGACTGGGAGAAACTTCACGCGGAACGCCTGAAGAAGCAATTCAGCAGGGATTTAACCAGCTCAAAGGAAGAGATCCTCTCAAACTGAGCCTGCAAAACGTATTCAGAGACGCCGCGACCCATCGCAACACCGTCATACCTTTCAGGGATCCGGTTGTATCTGAAGATGGGGGAGGAACGCGCGATTGGGAGAATTTGACCGGCTGGGGAACTGGCGCGGGTTACGAGGCCTTTGAAATGGCTATTTTTGACATCGTGGGCAAAATTCGAGGCTGCCCCGTCCACGAACTGCTCGGCGGTGCGTACAGAGACCGCGTGCCAGCGGATTACTGGATCGGCCATCAAACGCCCCAAGACTCAGCCCTCAATGCGCGGCTCGGTTACGAACGCGGATTTCACGGTGTAAAAATGAAGTGTACCTCTGATGAACCAATGGTCGCTCGTGTCCAGGCAATTCTGGAAGCCACAGATATATCGTTCAAATGCACAATCGATCCGAATCAGAGATTTTATCGCCCGGCAGAAGCCATTGCATTGGCAAAACAATTCGAAGCAGTCGGCAATGTCGGCGTGCTCGAAGATCCAATGGCGAAATGGAACCTGGATTGGTATTGTCAGCTAAGAGCGGCAACCACAATCCCGGTCGCACTGCACCTGGCGAATCCCCACGACATCATCAACGCAATCAAGGCGGAAGCAGTAGATATTTTCAATCTGGGGGGCAGCATGTGGCAATTTGTCCAAAACGCGGCAATTGCCGATGCCGCGGGCATCCCCTGCTGGCATGGATCTGGAAATGACCTTGGCGTAATGGAAATGGCCTATCTGCACGCGGCAAGTGTGCCGCGAAATTGCGTTATGCCCAGTGATTTTGTCGGAAGTTGGACGCGAGAAGATGACCTGATAGTGGATGGCATCCAATTTGAAAAAGGCGAAGCCATTGTTCCAACGAAGCCGGGACTTGGATGTGAACTGGATGAGGATGCCCTGGAAAAGTATCGGATAAATTGACGCCTTCGTGGAACCAATAGATCTGGAGGCTCTGATTGGCCGAGGTACAACCCATAGCTGAACCGGAGATTCGTCCCCTTCGGCACGCCATAACGGCTCGATCCATTGCGCTGGGTACCCTGTGTGTGATTTTCATGGCCTGGGGCGGTCACTACACGCGTCACATCGGTCATACGACCAAAATGGCGCAGGACCATCTGCCCTGGGGCGTGATGGTTCCCTTCTTCATCATCGCTGTCATCCTCAACAAAGTCATCCAGGCCATCCGCCCAGGGGCCATGCTCACAAGAGCCGAGCTTCTCGTCATCTTTGCAATGGCCCTGATCGGATCGGCTCTACCCAGCTACTTCATGGCGCACATGATCGCGAACATCGGTGCGCCCTATTACTTTCCATCATCCGAGAACGGCTGGGCGACCGAGTTGCATCCATATCTCGTCGATTGGGCAGTCGTAACGGATATTACGGCTGCCAAATGGTTCTACGAAGGACTCCCTCGCGGTGCTTCGATCCCGTGGAAAGCCTGGCTCATACCGTTGACCTGGCGTCTATCGCTCGTAGGCGCGGTCGCCTGCTTCTGCTATTGTATGGTCGCGATCTTCCGGAAGCAGTGGGTCGAGAACGAGCGGCTCTCCTTCCCCCTGATGAAGCTGCCGATGAACATGGCGGACGAAGAACCTCGTGGATTTTTCACTGCCGGGTTCATGAACCAGCCTGTTTTCTGGATCGGCTTCGCTTTCGCGATCTTCCCGATTATGTGGAACTTGCCGCCGAGACGACGACCATGGCC